>JAOZPY010000172.1:3077-6232 GCA_029932495.1 Desulfobacterales bacterium | reverse complement strand
CAATGAACTGATGAATCTTTTGCCAGTCTTCCTTAAACAGATGCAATGCCCGCACGCCCGCTAAATCGTTGATGATACAGTTGTAGTTTTCCGGGTTGATCAAAATCGCTGGATTTTCTCTTTTGGTTCTGATTATTTTTTCCATCAGGTGCTCGGGATCTTTGATGCGGGTTTTGACCATGTGTACCCGGTCAAAAGTCCGGAGCCGATCGGCAACATAGTTGGCATCAATTTCTAAATTTTTCCTGGTTTTCTCAAAATGATTTTTTATGGCAACTAGCTGCTCCCAGCTAAGCTCTGAATCCAATAATTTTTTTTCACTGATCCCGTATCTATTAAAAAATTGCTGTCTGTTCATGGAGTCTTTCCCGATTTTTCGTTAAATTGAGCGCTGCAGATCGGTAAAATCGCTTTTGGGGAAAACAGACACGACTTATTTCGGATGGAGAAGGTCCGGCCGCATAACCCCAATATAGCAAATCATGCAACCTTGCCGATATTGGCTTTGGGCAGTGGTATGGAAAATGAAGCGGGCATATTTGCCGGTACCGCAGTTCGGGCAGACACGGCTTTGGAGGCACGGTACTGCGCCCCATTTATCATTTTTTATTATTTTATTTTCCATGGTCGTCTCCACAAAAAATAATCAAATAGAAAATGACATTATCAATGATGGTGGCTTTGTAAAAATGTACTTTTTACAAATTCATCAGGGATGACAGCACGCTTTTTCAAAAAATTTAATCAGTTGGAGGGCCATGTCAAGGCTTGATTTTTGTATAAGGCAGAAAGTATGGTAAATTATTAGAAATTTTATTTGGGCGCTAAATTTCGAAATTCTTCCCGGAAGCCCGGGGAAAAGATGCTGCTTATGGACGGGCCCCAATTAAAAGCGCTCATCAGGGCAGGAGAGCTGCAGTGATAATTATTGTATAAAATCATACAATAAATAATCCCGAACGGTTAAGGATTTTTCGTGACCGTACAAAGCCCGAGAATATCAGCTAATTTGGCCTCGGCCAAACCGATGCATGTATCGGCAGCACCATAGTAAATTTTTACGGTTTCATCATCTTCCAATATAATTCCACAGGGAAACACAACATTGGGGACATCTCCGATGCGTTCGTAGGTGTCCTCCGGGCCGAATATAAAGTGGGAAGAGTAGCCGACCACCTGCTGCGGGTTTTGTGTATCCAGCAACATGGCACCAATACGATACAAATTCCCCCCGCCTGTCTCCCTGACGCCATGATATAGGACCAGCCAGCCTTGATCCGTTTTTAACGGTGGGGTCGAAACCCCCAGTTTCGAGTTTGCCCACCCCGGCTCAGGGGCTAGGATGGCAGTGGCCTTTCCCCAGAAAATGAGGTCCGGTGAATAGGCAATCCATATCGAGCCTTCACGGAACCCCGAGCCCGAGGGCCTGTCCAGCATGACATATGTCCCCCCGATTTTTTCGGGAAACAAAACAGCATCCTTGTTGTCCACCTCGGTCGCCAGGCAAAGCCTTTCAAAATGCTTGAAATCAGCGGTGCGGCCGATCCCAACCCGCGGGCCATAAGGCCCATAGGCGGTATAGGTAATATAATAAAACTCACCGATCCTGGTCACGCGGGGATCTTCAACCCCATAACGTTCATACACCTCATATTTCGGGTCCGATGAGGGACAGATCCACGGAGCGTCGCAGATATCAAAATGATACCCGTCATCAGAAAAGCCGAGGGTGAGATGACTGCGCCCTTTTAAGTCTTCAATTCTTAGAATCAGCACATATTGCCCGTTGAATTTGCATGCCGCTGCATTGAACACGGTGTTGCAGGGATAAGGAACATCCTGGCGGGTTAAGATGGGATTGCCGGAATACCGCTTGAATGGATAAAGATGTCTGGTCATGTGATTGCGTCCTTGAATCTGGTGCAGAAATTCAATACCAAAAAGCTCGCCTAGGCTTGTTGCCGACAGCCTCAATTGATGCTGACAATCTGCCTTTTGCAAAAAAGCGTATGGCAAATTTGGGCGTATTAGTCAAGATCAGCTGATAAAAATGTCTGGCCCGGTATTGTGCATGGCGGGTCTTTCATTTTTTTCTTGAGATAGGAATCATTTTGTTATTTATTGGCCAGGGCAGACTTTCTGAAAAATGAAAATCAAAGCATGCCAGTGCGTTAAACGTTGAACGTGTAACCGGGTGCCTGGCACCCGGTTTGTAAGACAAGAATCAAAGGGCAGGTAACCATGAACAGATTAATAGCAGCCGCTGTGCTGGTTATATTTTCCACCAGCGGCCTTGTTTCAGCGGCGAATGAAGATTTCATTGAAATAGAAACTGAGGGCAGCTATCAAATGGCACCTGATGATTCCATGGAGCTGGCAAAAAAATTGGCATTTTTCATTGCCAAACGAAAAGCTGTGGAATCGTCTTGCAAATATCTTGCCCGCGAAAACCTGATTGACGTGAACAACCTGAACCGGGATGAAGTCTGCAGCCTGGCCGCCCGGCAGATCCAGGCGGAAATATTAGAGGAAAAGCGACAAACAGCAGGCGGGGTGCCAGCATATCGTATCCGTATCAGGGCCCGGATCAAGGCTTCGGATTTCGTTAAAGCCAAGATACAAGACGCCGTTGAGGATCAAAAAGAGTCTCAAAGCCCTTTTCGAAAAGAAATGCAACAGCCTGTCTCAGTAGCAATTGATCCGGGAAAAGACATCGCCAAGGCTTACCGGCTTTTGCGGGAAAAAAAATGGCGGATCGCCATAATTTATCTGGACCACCTGGAAAAAAAATACCCGAACTGGGACAGCATCTATATGACCAAGGCCATCACGCATTACATTCTGCACGAACCGCAGTTAATGAAAAAAGCCCTGACCAGGGCCTGTACTTTGGAAAACCAGGTGGCCTGCAACGACCTGAAAAATTTAAAAAACGTACGCAAACTTGACTTCGGCCTTGCAATTGACCAGTAGCTCATTTCGCGTAATTCATCGGCCGCAGCATCGATACCGCTGGCCCGGCAGCTGGATTTTGCCGCCTGTGAACAGGCCGTTATGCTATTGTTTCTCTGCCTTGTCTTTTTTAATAATTTCTTCCACCTCATCGCCGGACAGAACCTCTTTTTCCTCCAGGCGGGCGGCCAGCCGGTCGAGAA
>JAOZPY010000172.1:0-2977 GCA_029932495.1 Desulfobacterales bacterium | reverse complement strand
ACAAGTTCCGCCACCAGGGTATGCCCGGATTCATGGTAAGCCACGCGGTGTTTTTCTTCCGGACTGAGGGTGCTTTTTTTCTTTTCCGGGCCGGCCATCACCCGGTCAATGGCCGCTTCAAAATCAGAGGTGGTCACCGCTTCCCGGTTTTTGCGGGCAGCCAAAATTGCCGCCTCATTGGCCACGTTGGCCAGGTCAGCGCCCACAAAGCCCGGTGTTCTTCGAGCGACAATTTCAAGATCCAGGTCATCGGCCAGTTTCAGGTGCCGGGTGTGGATTTTAAGGATTTCCACCCGGCCGTTCAAATCGGGTTTGTCCACCACGATCTGCCGGTCAAAACGCCCGGCGCGCAAAAGCGCTTTGTCCAGCACATCCGGTCGATTGGTGGCCGACAATACCACCACGCCTTTATCGGTATCAAAACCGTCCATCTCCACCAGGAGCTGATTCAATGTCTGCTCGCGTTCATCATGGCCGCCCATCACCACGGGACCGCCGCGCTGGCGGCCGATGGCATCCAGTTCGTCAATAAAAATAATACACGGCGCCTTGGCCCGGGCCTGCTCAAAAAGATCCCGCACCCGGGCCGCACCGACGCCCACAAACATTTCGATAAAATCAGAGCCGCTGATGTTAAAAAAAGGCACGCCCGCCTCCCCGGATACGGCCCGGGCCAGCAATGTTTTGCCCGTGCCGGGAGGGCCCACCAGCAGCACGCCTTTGGGCATGCGCCCGCCCAGGTGCTGAAAACGATCCGGATTGCGCAAAAATTCGACAACCTCCATAAGCTCCTGCTTGGCCTCATCCACCCCGGCGGCGTCTTCAAAGGTGACCTTCGGTAAATTATCGGCGTGAATGTGGGCCTTGTTTTTGCCGATGTTCAGAAAATTCATCCCGGCCGAGCCCATCTTGCGGCCCAGATATCCCCATAGCAAAAAAATGACGGCAAACGGGATAATCCAGGCAAACAGCAGGTTGCTCAAAAAATGGCTCTGGATTGCCACCCGGTACTTGACACCGTGCTTGTCAAGGGCCTGGACCAGATCCGGGTCCCGCAACGGAACGGTGATAAAATGCCGCGGTTTGCCGGTTTTTTCGTCTGTCAGCTTCAACGTGCCGACGATCACTTTTTCCTTGATAAGACACTGATCAATTTGATCGGCCTGCAGGTATTGTTGAAACTGGCTGTACGGAATTTCTTCGTTTTTAACCTGTACCGCGGATTGGAAAAAATACAGCAGCAGCAGCATCAGGATGAAATACCAGATCGAAAAGGGCCCCGGCTTTTGCCAGATCTTCTTTTCAGGTGGACTGTTGACGTGCATGTCCGGCTTTTTGGGACCTATGTCAAATTTATTGATATTTGCCATCCCCCCTCCTTGTGTTTGCTTTTAATGGCTGGCAGCAAGATCTATTTTGGCAGTGCGGCATCGATTGCACGATCTGATTTTTGATGTTAGCGAAATTGCAGCCAAATGGCAACATGCATGTCGGTATAATAAGGTAGGCCCTGTCACTGTTGCGAAACAGCCAGATGAAAATTCAGCCCCATCCGATGGCGCTTTTCTTCGCAACTTCCCGATTCACTGCGCTGCTTCATCTGCAGCCCCCGAAGTTTGCGCAGGCTCTTGTCCTCCTCGCGAAAAACCAGAGCACCCGGAAAACATTCTTTTACACAGGCCGGATCTCCCCCGCAGTAATCGCATTTAAACGCCTTGCCATTATCATCGGTTTCGATCATTCCATAGGGGCAGGCGTCCACGCACTGACCACAGCCATCGCATTTTTGCTGATCAACCATCACCACCCCGTTTTCATCTTTGAAGATGGCCTGCTGCGGGCAGGCTTCCAGGCACTCCGGCCGGGGGCATTGAAAACAGACGCTGGGCACGGAATAACCATTTAATGAAAAATTGTTGATATGAATCCTGGATTTTGACGGGCGGAATTGGCCCTCTTTGACCGCGGAACAGACATACACGCACCGGTTGCAGCCGGTGCACAGATCCGCAATGACATATAATGTTTTTCCCATGGGTGTTTCTCCTCGGATGGCTACCAGATGCGGTTTCATAACCTCAAATTTTATTCAAAGTGGGGTTTTGCAACCGCTGTTAAAACGATTCCAGGCCAAGCTCAAGTAGTTTTTCCCGGCCCGGCACGCCGTCATCATCCCAGCCCCTGAACCGGTAATACATTTTGCGGGCGGCCTTAAAATCCTGTTGGCTGAAAACCCGTCCGGCGTGCGGGCCTTTTTGCAGGGGCTGGCTCGTTATTTTTTCAGGCAGCGCATCGTCAGCGGCGCTAAGGCCTGCGCGCAGGTTGAACAGCCGGGTCAAGTTCCAGATTCTTTCACCGGCCAGATTCAGGTCTTCCGGTCTAACCGGCTCGCCCAGGCCGGCCGTTAACAAATCCGCCATGATTTCGAGGGTCACACTGCCCCAGAAATCACAGATGCACATGGACCATTTGACCGCATTGAAATTCTGGGCGTCGGCGACCTCTTTTGCCAGTGCCTCGATATCGAAGGGATCTTCAGCATCAAGGGGAAAGGCCCTTAAATGACAGGCCCCCCGTTCGCTGGTGGCATACGCCAGCCCCAGCCCGTAATTGGCCCGGGGCTCATAGGCGGGATATTCCGAGCCCTTGCCTTCGGCCACCAAATCACTGCCCTGGTATTTTGCGGCCAGTTTTTTGGCCCCCAGTGCCAGATCACGCCCGCGTTCAGTTGACAGCGTTGCGATTTCAGTGACGACTTCCAGATATTCGCCGGCCTCCGAAAACCGCAGGCTAAAGTTGTGGCGCTTTTTTTCACCCAGCCCCATGGCCAGACCGATGGTATTGCCGCAGGAGATGGTATCCAGTCCAAGGTCATCACATAAACGATTGAAACGGATGACCTGTTCCAGGTCGTTGATTTCGCAGTTCGATCCCCCCAGGCACAGGGTTTCATACTCGGGCCCCTCCACCTCAGCGT
>JAOZPY010000010.1:2817-21124 GCA_029932495.1 Desulfobacterales bacterium | reverse complement strand
TCCTTTAACAGCTGCGTCTGGTTGGTGAAGAAAAACCCCAGGCTTTCGGTCTTGCTGTTTTTGCGCTCGTTTTGATCCATGCGCTTGCTGACGTAATCGGTATAAGAATAATCCGTGCCGAATTGAAAGGTGTTTTGGGTGGGGCCCAGGCTGTATTCTTTGGCATAGCCCAGATCAGAGACCAGGGTGTGATCGTTGATATGGCTGGTCTGGTCGCTGCGCGATTTCAAGGGAGTATAGCCCAGGATGAAGTCATTGCTTCTGTTGCGCAGCCCGCCGTTGATTTTAAGAACCCCCCAGGGGCCGAAATCGGTTTCCACTCCGCCGCGCAGCCGCCCTTCGGTGGTTTTGCCCTCATCATGCGGGCTGGTGGTTTTGCGCCGTCGCCGGCTCGAATTGATATCATCAATGGGTACCCCGCCCGGGAAACCCTGCTTGTCATGGTGGTAGCCGGCGTCAAAGGAGAAGGTGACGGCGTCGAAAGTGTCACTGTTAACATATTGCGAGGCATCGTAACCCAGCCGGATGCCGGCATCTTTTTTGCGCAACAGGCCGTTGTCCCGGTACCCGTTGGTGTCGTAGTAATCGGCGTTGGCACTGGCCCTGAGATTTTTGTACTGACCGCCGCCGGAAGCCCGCCCGTCAAAGGTATCGTAGCTGCCGTAAGACGTATACAGGTGGGCAGAGGGTTTTTTCCTGCCTTTTTTGGTGATAATGTTGATCACGCCTCCCACCGCCCCGCTGCCGTAAACCACCGACCCGGCCCCGCGGACGATTTCAATGCGTTCGATTTCATCGATGGGCAGGGTGGAAAAATCCGGAGCCGCCAGGTCCGGTGTGTTCAGCCGGAAACCGTCGACCATCACCAGCACATTGGACGATGCATTCTGTCCCATCCCGCGAAGGTCCAGCACGGCCTGCTTGTCGGTACCGTATAGACTTTGCAGGTTGACCCCCACCTGCCGGGAAAGGATATCCGGCAGGTAGTTGCTCGGGGCCTGGGCAATATCTTCGGCGGTGATCACGGTCACGTTGCGCGGGACATTACGGATTTCGTCTTTCATGCGGGTGGCGGTGACCACCACCTCCTGCATCTCGAAACGCGTTTCTTCCGGTGGCCGGTCGCCGTCCGGGTCATCTTCAGCATGGGTCGGGCCGGCCGCCAGCAGAACAGCCAACAGGAAATATAAGAAGAATTTTAGGTTCAAATGACCGCCCATGGGATTAACCGCCTCGAGCGGTTCAGCGTTCAACACCGCGGGCTGCCGCCGTTGAACCCTGGACCGCGCTTTGTTTAATTTTTTCGAAATCGGAAAATTCCGATAAGAATTAGCAGGGTCATAAGGCTGCCGGCGGCTGTCTTCCAGCTGCCGGCTCCCGGGGCGGAAGCCGCGGAGTCGATAAAGCATCCGCCGCCACCCCCACCGCCGCCACTGCCCCCCTTGCTGCCGGAGGATGTTGAGGATGGCAGCGCCCACAGCTGGTGGAAGTTGACGGTTCCGGAAAAGTCGGACATCTTCAGCTGGCTGATCAGCAGTGAATACCCATCAAAGGCGATGCTGCCGGCCTGCTCGGCCGTGATGTCGATCAGGGTCTTGGAATTGCCCCGGATTTTGTAAACCTCGTTGCCGCCGCCGGTGGTGACATAGATCCGGTTGTCAGCATCGTGGGCCGCACCTGCCAGACCGCCGTCAAAGGCCAGGTAATCCTGGGCGATGAACTTGCCGGTGCCGGCATTGACCAGGTGGAAATACCCCCTGTCAAACCCGTCGAAGAAGCCTTCCACTTCCCCGTACAGGAGAGTATCGGCATCTTTGAAGATAATCGGTCCATTGCCGCTGTTGCGGTTGGAATGTTTTTTCTCAAAGGCCAAATTTTCCGTCACGCCGGTAAAATCGGCGCTGACTTCATACAGGTACATGTGGGTGGGGTCCGATGATGCAAAGAAGAGCGCGCCGGTCCAAGGGTTTACGGTCAGGGAAAAAATACTGCCGGCTGCGCGGGTATCAAGCGATTCACACCCCTTTTGAGGCTTCAGCAGGTCAAGGCGGAAAACAAACTGGGTGGGAAACCCGTTGTCGTGAAAGTAAAGGTAGTCATCGATGCCGACGGCGAATCCGGCCGCCCCGAAAGCGTTGGGGCTTTGCAGGGTCGGCTGGCACAACTGGCGGGTGTCGCCGGTGTCAAGATCATATCCGTAGACGGCGGCATCGCCGCTGTCGTAGTAGATGATCTGGTTGTCGTAATAGGCAATGGAGCTGTTCCAGGTTTGCACCGTGGGATCGGGAGTTCCGATCAGCCGTGCCAGCCAGTCATCGGCCGGGTCATTCCACATGACGGCGTCGGGGTTCCATAATTTATCGAAGCTCACAGTCCCGTCGTTCGGATCGCCTGAAAAGGGCACCATCTCGCTGAGGTAAAACGTATCATCGCCAAAACTGAGGCCATTGGCTTCCTGATCGGTTGTTGCCACCGAGGTTTTGTCATCGTCCTGGATGGCAATAATGTTTTTGCCGGCGCCGGTGGCCACGCTGATCGTGTTGTTATAGCCGTAAGTCGCGGCGGCCAAGCCACCGCTGAACGTCAGGTAATTTTGTTCAATGAAGTTTCCGGTAACCGAGTTGAGCAGGTGGAAGAATCCGTTGCCGCCGAATACGGATTCGCCGTAAAGTACGGTGTTTTTATTTTTGAAAATAATGGGCCCGCTGCCGCCGCCGTTGGGCTGGGCAAAAGAGGCCCGCAGGGTGGCGGTGGTAAAGGCGGCATCGATTTCGTAGAGGTACATGTTGCCGGCAAACTCCGCCGAGGCAAACCAGACGGCCCCGGTCCAGGGGTTCTGGGTAAAGGCATAAATATAGCCGCTGCTCTGGGCGTCAAAAGATTCAAAGGCTGTTGGCCATGAATCCGTGAGCTTAAGGCGATAAATTTTTGAACTGTTGCCGTTGTCGTGAAAGTACAGGTCATCATCCGAGGAGACCATAAAGCCGGTGACAGCGGAATATGCGGTTTTCAGGGAACTGGTATCACTAACCAGGGTGGCCGTCGTGCTGTCCGGATCAAAGGCGTAAATTTTGCCGTCTGTTCCGGCGTAAATCAATCGATTGTTATAATGAGCAATGGATGCCTGGTAGGTAAACACTGCCGGGCTGGGATCACCCAGGGTGGCCCCCTGGTACGGGGCTACCGGTGTTACGGCGGCCGCCGCCGGCAAGGCGATTAACATGGTCAACACCAGCCACAAGGCGGTGAATCCCGATTTTTCCAAGCGTTGGTTCAAGTTCATACGATTTCTCCTTTCAAACAGTTCCAAAATTTTCCATGGGTGCGCGTCAAATTGCCCCCAAAAAAAATGCCCTTCAAGCATTGCTTGAAGGGCTGCACCCAGTTTCTTTACCCTTAGCGAATATCCATGCCCCCCTGTTGACGCGCAGAGGTTCGAGAGTCCGGTCTCGAGCGGCTATGGTTTCAGGCAGGTCTTCTGGCTTCCCCGCTCTTTCAGCAGCCTTCCCATTACGATCCATCGCAGCAGTGGCATTCAAGGGCTGAAAGAGTTCCCCGCACTAAACTCTATGTGAAATCTCTGTGTGCCTGCCTAAGTTTCCTTCTGAAAAGAAAAAAATGTATAAGGCCCACATGTTTTTTTAGTTTAGTGCCGGGTGGGGTTACAGCGGCGGGACCGCTCCCGATTTTCACGGGATTCCCTATTAAGCCGTATCGGCACCCAGCCTGTTGGTAAAATATTCCGACTGCGTTTGTCAAGAGTTTTTCCCGGCCGGGCTTTCGTGGGAGGGCGCTTCGCCCGGGGCCAGCAGGGCACCGGGGTTCATGATATTATGCGGATCAAAGTGCCGTTTCAGGGCCTGCAGTACGGCCAGCTGCTCACGGCCCAGCTGTTTTTCCAGCCAGGGGGCCATCATCTTGCCAATGCCGTGATGATGGCTCAGGGATCCGCCGTATTGCAGGATCTTGTCAAAGATCACCCTTTGAAATTGCTGGTATTCCTGCAGGTCATCGGCGTGCATAATAAAAATAAAATACAGGTTGGTGCCCTGGGGGTAAAAATGGGAGGCATGGGCCATGCAGATGGTGTGGGGACGGGCCTTGATATATGTACGGACCCCTTCATGGAGCCGGTGAAAATTGTCCCAGGTCACAGCGGTTTCCAACGTGTCGATAATAATACCGTAATCCTGCAAGTCATCACGCATGAGCGGTTCACTGTAGCGGGTTTTTTCCCATCGCCGCACCGGAATGCCTGTCAGGGGAAGGGCCCCGTGCCGCCGGCAGATTTTGCGGATCTGTTTTTTCACGTTTCTGGTAAATGCCCGCTGGCCTTCCGCCGTTGCCAGGCACAGGCAGCGCCGGCCGGGTTTATAGCCCATCCACGAGATTGCCCGATCCAGGATTGTGTCATTGAATCGGTACAGCTTCAGCCCGATCTCGGTTTCATCGGCATCGGAAATGCGAAATACCGCCGGCAGGCCGAATTGGCCTTGGGAAATTTCCCGGCCGGCGTCAGCGGCGGCCTGCCAGTCGGCAAACATGAATGCAAAACAGCGGCGATTTTGCGGCAGATGTCGGAATATTTTCAGGATGACCTCCACCAGGATGCCAAAGGCCCCCTCGCTGCCTTTCATGATGTCATTGACCCGCGGCCCAATGGCGGCTGCCGGAAAATCAGGGGTTGTGAAGGTCCCGGCGGGGGTGACATACTCCTGGCTGACGACCAGATCATAGATATCCCCGTAATAGGTGGAGGCCTGGCCGGCACCGAGGGTGACCACCCAGCCGCCGACAGTGGATATTTCAAAGGACTGGGGAAAATGGCCCCCGGTGTAATTGAAGCGGGTGCCGAAACGCGCTGCAGCGTGGTTCAAGGCTTCTTCATAGGCCGGCCCCATGCATCCCGGCTGCACGCGGGCGGTCTGGTTTTTTTCGTTGACCTCCAGCACCCGGTTCATGTGCGTGCTTAAAACCAGGACAATGCCGCCGTGAACCGGCCGGATTCCAAGGGTGACCGAGGACCCGCCGCCATAACCATAAACGGGTATTTTCTGCTCATGACAATAGCCGATGATCCTGCGCACATCGTGTTTGTCCCGCGGGTGCACCACGGCATCGGCCACATGGCGCACATGGCCGTAACGCAGCTCCAGCGTTTCTTCCACGGTTTTACCGTAACTGAACCGGACCCGGCTGAAGTCATCGACGGCAACATTTTCGCGACCCACAATGTCGACGAACCGCTGAATCTGGACAGTGCTCAGACGCGGTTTTTGCTTGACAGCCACCGGCCGTCGTCCCTCATGGTGTTTGTGCTGAAAGTCCTCATCGTTCATCCCCAGCTGCTCTTTGAGCATCTCGTACCATGCGTCGCTGGGATGCTTGAAGCGGTACGGCGCGCCCAGCTTGAAAACCGAACGGTAGGAGCCGGCCGGCGGCGCCTCGTCACTCCAGGCCGGCACAAATTTCTTTTTTTTTGAGATCAAAGCAGTCCCCCTACATCCCCGCAAAAATCTTGCTGAAAAATTTCACGAAAGGCCAGATCAATGCACCTAAAATGGGTATATCTGCAACCCTGCCGATGATGATCAGGCCGATGAGGACAAACGGACCGTAGCGCTCCAGCTGGGCGATGGCGTTTTCGTAGCGGGCGGGCAGAAGCCCGGCCAGTATTTTGGAGCCGTCCAGCGGGGCGATGGGCAGGATATTAAAAACGGCCAGCGCCAGGTTGATCTGCAGGCTCATGATCAGCATGAACATCACCAGGCTCATCAGGGAATTCTGACCGGGCATCCCGGCGGCGGCAAAAAGAAAACGCAGCAGCAGGCCGCTGATCAGTGCCAGAATCATGTTGGACAGGGGGCCGGCGGCGCTGATCCAGAGCATATCCTTTTTGGGGTTTTTCAATCGGTAGGGGTTGACCGGCACCGGCTTGGCCCACCCGAAATGGACCAGAAAGATCATGATCGTGCCCAGAGGGTCTAAATGTCGCAAGGGGTTCAAAGACAGGCGTCCGTTTTGTTTGGCCGTATCATCTCCAAAGCGGTGGGCGACATAGGCATGGGCATACTCATGAAAAGTCAGGGCCAGCAAAATCGGAGGGGCAATCAGCAGCAGGGTTTGTATTTGCATGTAGATGGCAGGGGCAGCTCAGGTGCCCAGCTTTTCAAGTGTGTGCAGGTCGTCGGCAAACGTTTCAACGTGTTTATCCAGCAGCCTTACCACCGCCGATTGAGCTTCCAGCCACAACGGCAGGGCCTGTTTCAGGGTCCGGGTGCCCGCGGCGGTTAAATTGAGGGTTCGAGTTCTCGGATCCCGGCCGGCAACGGACTGGATCAACCCTTTGCGTTCCAGGGGCTTGAGGTTACGGTTCAGCGTGGTGCGATCAATTTGCAGGAAGTTGGCCAGCCGGCCAATGGACAAAGAAGGGTTGAGGCAGATGGCATTGAGCAAAGTGAACTGGGTGGCTTTCAACCCGCTGGGTTTCAGGTGTCCGTCATAAAAATTTCCCATCACCCGTGCGGCGTTGCGCATGCGCATTCCCATACAGCCTTCCGCCACTTTGCCGCAAATCATTTTCAAGCGTTCCGACTCGTTTTTATTCATAATAGGTGTATATACATAGCAAGTTCGAAACTGTCAAGATGTTTTTCTTGTTAATTATTTGAAATTGAACGGGAATAAAAGCTTATCGATTGACATAAAAAATTTGAAATGCGATGATATACAGCCAGGAAAGACATGAAATCAATATAGCTGTTTGCTGGAAGAGGAGGCTGAAATGACTCGAAAACTAAAAAAAGAGATTTTTCTGGTGGGTGTGATCTGTCTGGCATTTGCTGTATCAGGGCTTGCAGCGGAATATGAGCAGTTAACAGCTCTTTTGCATGATCTCAAGGGGTGGAAAGCGGACCCGGCCCAGGGCATGGCCATGGATATGGGGCCGACGAAAATGATTAATGCCACCCGCCAGTACCAGAAAGGGGCTGCAGAGATAACCGCCCTGTTGATGAAGGGCAATCAGGCCATGGCCCAGGGATCGATGCATGCCATGAAAGCTGAAAATGGTTCGGGCAAGGTACGTCTTTCCACGATTGATGGATTCAAAGTCCAGTCCTTTTATGACAAAGCCGAAAAATCCGGGGCGGTCGTCGTGCTTTTATCTCAGCACGAGGACCAGGGGGCGATTTTTACATTGGGATACGAAGGCCTTTCCGAGAAGCAGGGACTGGAGATGGCCAGAAAATTCAACTGGAAAAAGATGAAAATCGCGGTAGATAAGCTGTTTTAGGCCAATATTTTACCCATAAGGTCCAAAAGAATCGTTTTCAGAAAGACCTGGAATTCAGTGCCGCCAGTTTCTTTTTCAATCGGGCGATCACCTGCCCGGGGGATTGCTTGCGCAGGACAGCCTTGAACTGGGCCCGGTAGATGCGTACTGCACTGATGCCCAGTACGCTGATATCATATACCTTCCATGACCCACTGCGGCGGGTCATGCGCAGGGTTAGCGGGATTTCCATATTTTGCCAGATGACCTTGATGTTCACCAGGGCTTTGGAGTTGCTGATCATCTGCTGGCCCAGATAGCGTACCTGCTCGTCCCGATATCGGGTCTGCAGTTGGGTCAGATAAAATTTTTCCAGAAATTCACTGAAAACGGTGACAAATTCGTTTTTCTGCTGCGGGGCAAAATGTTTCCATCGCGAAGCCAGCACCCGCCTGGAAAATTCCCTGAAATCAAAAATGTTACGGGCAATTTCACGCAGTTTTTGCAACTGCCGGCGGCGCGGGGTACCGTGCCGGTACCCCGGATCGTTGAGGATGCGCATACCGGCGCTGATTTGTTGGCGCAGGGCGGCCAGGGGCTGCTGAGCGAATGTCGGGCTGGCACCGAACACAAGGATGACCAGCGCTAATGCCTTCCACCATCCGCGGCGGCGGTTTGCGGCGATGCGGGTGCCGGCCGCCTGCGGCCCACCATTGTTATGGGGTGGCAATTTTTCCCCCCTCTTTTCGTTTGCCGCCGGCCGGTGCCGGCGGGTTGGACAAACATTCCGGGTTTCGCGGTGGCTGTTGTCAATTACAATGCCGGGGGCCAACGTGCAAGAAAAATTGAGCCGGACATTGGGGCTGCAGGCAAGGCGGGATCGCCCGGATTCGGCGGTCGATAGAATTTTTTCTTGATATACTTTCAAAAAGCCATATATTATATATTATTGGAATTGCTTGCGTTCTTCACCAGGTGATCGTTCCATGGATAACCAGGATCAACGCCCTGCAATCAATTTTACGGCTAATCGAAAGCACTGCTTGCCCCCGGACCGCCCCTGCTGAGAAAACTTTTCAATTTCCGGAGTTTTCTGTGCCCATTCAACCCCGGGCGATCATCAAAACCAAACCATTTTTCGGTCTGGCAAGAAAAAACGGAGTGCATCCGCACCGATCAGGAGAAAGAAATGCAGGATGACAAAACAGCCGGTGATGCTAAATCCCCAATAGATCCCCAGGCAGCCGCACGTCAGAGGACAGCGGTTTATCAACCCCTGGATCTGGCGATTAAAAACCCCCATCTGGCCGGCAAGCGCGCCTCTCTGGTTGATCAAACCGCTGCAGCGCGCAGGACATATTCCGAGGAGCTTAAACGGGATCTTGATGAGATCATGCAGGAAATCATGAAGGAAGATTCCCTGAAGAATGCGCTGTCATTGCTGGCTACGAAATATGCCATTGAGCGCAACATTTTATCCGAAGAGCGCAGCGTTTTATCCGAAGAGCGTAGCCTGCTCGCAGAGAAACGCACACGGGGTTCCGCTGAGAGGACACAATTGGCGGAAAAACGCAGTGGACTATCAAGAATTAGAACCCTGCTGGCCAAGAATCGTTCTTTTTTAGCGGAAAAAAGAACCCTTATGTCTCAGCAGCGCACGTTTCTGGCCAAGGCACGGACTGAATTGGCCTTTATCCGCACAGGGGTGGCATTTGTCGTGCTGGGTACAGGCCTTACACGTTATTTCGGATTTGGATGGTGGACGGTCATGGATGGCGGTATTTTTCTGCTTGGCATGGTAATGATCGGTACCGGTATCTATTATTATTTGCCCACCCGGAAAAAGGAAATCGGGTTGCTGGAAGTCCTCAGGCAGAAAGAAGAAGACTTGATGCAGCGCAAACCCCGTATTATGGTTCTCGACGATGACCCGGCGGTTTGCGATATGTTGAAAGTTTATTTTAGAAAAGCCGGCTATGTGGTGGAGGCTTTTGTTAATCCATACGTGGCCAAGCAGCGCCTGGAAGCTACACAATTTGATGTGGTGATTACCGACCTGATGATGGAGGGGATGACCGGGCTTCAGATCCTGCGGCTGATAAAACGGGTTTCCCCCACGACACAGGTCATTATGATTACTTACATGAAAATGTCCCCAAACTTCATCAAAAAAGTCCGCCAGGATCTTTTCGATTATTTTACCAAACCGGTTGACGTCAAAAAATTGCAGGCCAGTGTAAAACGCGCCCTGGACGAACGGATGCTGGTGTAGGGGGTACGATGATTCGATTGTGGAAATTCCTGCATGAAAGAAAGGCGCTGGAAACAGAAGCCGAAAAAGTTCTGCGCAAAAAATATGAAGAATTTCTCACCATTTTGGAGCAAAATGAGCATTCTTTGGACCTGATGACACGCCTGGAAAACAAACTCTATGGCAACCAGTTGATCAGCATTCCCTACCTCAAGGTGATGATCCAGAATCTTGCAAAAAGTATTCGCGAAGTCGTGGACAGCCTGGTGAATCTTTCCGATGGCCGCTATGATACGCTGCGCGATATTTTTGAAGATATCTGGCGTGAAGTCCGGGAAATCATTACCGGCCGCAAAGAACCGGTGTACATGCCGATCATCATTCCAATGGAGGCCATCAGTCGTGAATTTATTGACAAAGTCGGCGGTAAAATGGCCAATCTGGGGGAGTTGCGCAAATTTTGCAGCGTGCCGGTTCCGGATGGTTTTGCGGCGACGGTGTGCAGCCTGACCCATTTTTTTGAATATAACAGCCTGCCGGAAAAAATTGGCAAGATATTAGCTGAAGTCGATGGCGTCCGAGGCCACTACTTAATCAAGGCGGAAAAGGAAATCAAGCACTTAATTATGCAATCCCAGATCCCACCTGAAATTGCAGATGCCGTCCGGCGCGAAAGCGGAAAACTGGAGCACAAACATTCACGTGCGATACGCTGGGCGGTTCGCAGCAGCGCTATTGGCGAAGACATGGAAAATTCATTTGCCGGTCAGTTTGCAACGACTCTAAATGTTCCGTCTGATCAGTTGCTGGAAAAATACAAGGAAGTTGTGGCCAGCAAGTATAATGCCCGTGCCATCCTCTACCAGCGCATGAAGGATATTCGTGATGAAGACGTCAATATGAGTGTGGGCTTCATGGAGATGATCGATCCGCTTTGCTCCGGGGTTCTGTACACAACCGATCCAGTGAAGCCGGATAGCCGCGAGATTACAATTTCAGCGGTTTGGGGATTGGGCCAGTTATTGGTCGAAGGCGTTATTTCAGCAGACGTGTATGTTTTCAAGCGGCAGCCCACTTTCCAACTGATCAGAAAAGATATCGCCCAAAAAGAAATCTGCCTGGTTCAACGCAAAGATGGTGGTATTCGGCATGAAATTATCCCGCCGGAAAGATGCCGGCAGCCCTGCTTAAATGCCACCCAACTCGAAGCCCTTGGGCAGATGGCGCTGCGGGTTGAGGCCTATTTTAAATCCCCCCAGGATATTGAGTGGTGCTTTGACCACCAGGGGCGTCTGTATTTGCTGCAGTCACGTTCCTTACATGTTTGTGATAAAGTCAAACGCCGAATTTTATCGACGGCGATCAAAGCCCCGGTTATTGCGGCCAATGCGCGTCCTGTGACCGTTGGCGCTGCCACCGGTAAGGTGTTTAAAGCCTCTGATATCCATGACATCGTTAATTTGCCGCAAGGGGCCGTTCTTGTGCTTAAACATTCTTCCCCACGTTTTATCGGGGCGCTGGATAAAGCGGCAGCCGTTGTCGTTGAAGGCGGCAATCGAACTGATCATATGGCTTCGGTGGTGCGGGAATTCGGCGTGCCGTGTGTTGTACGCGTTGGTTCGATTTTTTCGCGGCTGCAAAATGGACAGGAAATCACCGTTGATGCCACCCAGGGGGTCATTTATGGAGGTCGGGTGCCTGAATTATTGGGTAAGAAAATTGCAGCCAAGAATGAAGCCGTGGATGTCAGCAATACGGAATCCTATCGCCTGTTAACAAAAATAGCGCCGTTTATTTTTCCCCTGCATCTGACGGACCCGAGAAACCGTGATTTCGGTGTTGCGGCCTGCCAAAGCTGGCATGACATTCTGCGCTTCAGCCATGAAACAGCGCTCAATGAAATGTTTTTACTGAAAAAAAAGGGGCACTTAAGTGCGGTGAGAAATGTTTATCAGATTCGCACCGACCTGCCTTTCAAACTATTTGTGATGGACCTTTTCGGCGATATGATCAAGGAAAGCCATGACATGATCATTGCACCTGAAGCTGTTACATCTTTACCCTTCCGCGAGCTGTGGAAGGGAATGACAGCGCCGGACGTTCCCTGGCGTGGACCGGAGCAGCAGCTAGGCTTTAAAGATTTGATTACAGCGATGTCACGTACACCCATGTATGGGGACCAGGCCGAAGGCACAAAAAGCTATGCCGTGGTAACACCAAGATATCTCAACTTGAGTCTAAGCATGGGATACCATTATGTCGTTCTGGACTGTTATCTCTCCGACGACCCTTACAACAATTATATCTCGCTGTCTTTCAAAGGCGGTGCGGCGGAAGCCCGAAAGAGAAATTTGAGAGCGCTGCTGGTCGCCAAGATCTTGAGATCCATGGGATTCAACGTCAGCCTCGAAAATGATTTCCTGAAATCGCGTATTAAGGCGCATAGCGCCGAGGAGTTGGCCCCAAAGGTCAACCTGATTGGCCGCATGCTGGGATATACCCGGCTGCTGGATCTATCACTGGACAATGAAAAAGCGGTCGAGGAATATGCCCGCAAATTCTTTGACTCCGGGGGACGCCATACTTAATTTGCAGTTTCAGCTGTAGAAGAGGCCTGCGCTGAAGCTCAATGCGAAGGCAGCAGGCGCTGGGGATTGCAGAAGATGTACAATCCGGGTCCGTCGGCCAGGGTGGCCAGGGTGATATTAAGCTTTTGCGCCAGCTGCACGGCCAGGGCGGTGGGACGGGATATGGCCAGGATAATCGGGACACGGGCGCGGGCCGCTTTTTGGACCAGCTCATAGCTGATGCGCGAAGAAAGGGTCAGGATCATGGCCTGATCCAGTTTGCCGTCCAGAAAAACTTTGCCGATGACCTTGTCCAAGGCGTTGTGCCGACCAACATCTTCGGCAGCACCCAGAAAATCGCATTTAATGCTATACAGCGCCGCTGCGTGAGCGGCCCGGGTCTGCCGGCGCAAGGGCTGGTGCTGGTCAAGTTTTTCAAGGCATGCCACGGCTGTCGTGAGGCCTATGTGCGTATCATCTTCCAGGGGTTGAATCACCTGGAAAAGATCATTGACGATCTCCTTGCCGCACAGGCCGCAGCTGGTCTGGCTGATAAAACCCCGCCGGTCGAGGATTTCAGGTATTTTTTCCCGTCGCGCAGGGTGCAGCGTCACGGCGACCACATTGGTATCCTCACCGTCGCAGAAGCCCATGGATGTAAAGTCATCGGGGCTGTCAATGATGCCTTCGGTCAGGCAGAATCCGGCCACCAGGGCAATTTCATCCCCGGGGGTGCGCATCACCACTGAATAAGGGTTTCCCTGGATCCGAATTGAAAGCGGTTCTTCCGCGAGCAGATGCTTTTTTTTCGTTTTTTGGGAAGCCATGTCCCAGTGAATCAGTTGATAGGGTGATGAAGAGCTCAATCGCGCCTCCAGTATATTGATCGTAAACAAAATGGGACAAGGGTTTATATTTTACGAATTAAATGATAATATGTTCATTTATTGCTAAAATTCAAGAAAGTTTTTCTTGACAAATTAGCTGAAAAGATTAATATTTGCAAATTTTGAACAAGATATTAAAATACAGGCAGACAGGAGGCCGATGCGATGTACGCAGTCGTTCATACAGGCGGAAAACAGTACAAAGTCCAGGAAGGTGAAGTTTTACGTTTCGAAAAGATTCCCGGAGAAGTGGGCAGTGCAGTCACCTTTGACCGGGTCTTGATGTTTTCCGACGGCAAAGAGGTCAGTGTTGGCCAGCCGGTTGTCGATGGGGTTTCAGTTGAAGCTCACATCGTGGAGCAGGGCAAGGCCAAAAAAATACTGGTTTTCAAATACAAGCGGCGCAAGCGTTATCGGCGCAAGCAGGGTCATCGCCAGCAATTTACAGCGGTGAAAATTGACAGCATCAAGGCCGGGGGCGCAGCTGCCGGCAAAAACGCGGATGCGCAACCCGAACCGGCTCAACCAGCCGACAAAGACAAAAAAGATGCCGCGGTAAAAAGCGAGTAGATTTTTTTAATTCACAAACCCGGATTTGATTTTATGATAGGAGTTTTAGCATGGCTCACAAAAAAGCAGGCGGCAGTTCGAAAAACGGCCGGGACAGCAATGCCCAGCGGCGCGGTGTAAAGCGGTTTGGCGGGCAGAGAGTCCGGGCGGGCAACATCCTGGTTCGCCAGGTGGGAACCAAGTTTCATGCGGGGGAAAATGTCGGCGTGGGCAAGGATTACACCCTTTTTGCCAAAATAGACGGCGTTGTGGCCTTTG
Organism: Desulfobacterales bacterium; assembly: GCA_029932495.1. Taxonomy (GTDB): domain Bacteria; phylum Desulfobacterota; class Desulfobacteria; order Desulfobacterales; family JAFDCJ01; genus JAFDCJ01. The sequence goes on along the minus strand of JAOZPY010000010.1, from coordinate 7,318 downwards.
AAAGACTGGGACGCGAGCGCAAAAAAGTCAGCGTTTATGCAGAGTGAAATTTATTGATGAAGTTTTCATTACCGTCCAGTCCGGAGACGGCGGCCGCGGTTGTGTGAGTTTCCGGCGCGAAAAATTTGTTCCCCGCGGCGGGCCGGACGGCGGCGATGGGGGCAAGGGCGGTGATGTTATTTTAAAAAGCACATCGCATCGGCGTACCCTGTATCCTTTCCGCTTCAAGCGTCAGTTCAAGGCCAAAAACGGTGCCCCCGGCCAGGGCAAGCAGAAAACCGGCAAAAGCGGGCCGGATCTGATCATCGAAATTCCACCGGGCACCCTGGTAAGGGATGCCGATACCCATGAACTGCTCAAAGACTTTAAGCGCTCCGGCGAAGCATTTGTCGTGGCCAGAGGCGGTCGTGGCGGCCAGGGAAACACCCGCTTTAAGACGTCCACCAACCGTGCTCCCCGATTTGCCCAGGACGGTGAGTCCGGCCAAATTTTAAAACTTCACCTCGAGCTCAAACTGCTGGCCGATGTGGGTCTCATCGGCCTGCCGAATGCCGGTAAATCCACCCTGATCAGCGTTATTTCCTCGGCGACTCCCAAAATTGCGGATTATCCTTTCACCACCCTGACGCCCAACCTCGGCGTGGTTCAGCCCGAAAACGGCGAATCTTTTGTGGTGGCCGACATCCCCGGCCTGATCGAGGGCGCCCACCAGGGAGCCGGTCTCGGTATCCAGTTTTTGCGCCACATTGAACGCACCCGCATTTTGGTGCATCTCATCGATGCGGCTGGCATTGATCCGGCCCATCCGCTGCAATCCTGTGAAACCATCAACCGGGAGTTGGCCGGCTACAGCCCTCAGTTGGCCGAAAAGCCCCAGATCCTTGTTCTTACCAAGATGGACCTGCCGGGCACGGATAAGGCTGTCGAATCATTCAAGGCCGCTGCCGGCGACCAGGAAATCTTGTTGATCTCGGCGGTGACAAAAAATGGCGTTGATCGTCTGATTGCCCGTTTGACCCAACGATTGGACATACTTGATGACCGCGAACAATAAACTGGACAGCCGGGGTATTAAAAGGGCGGTCGTAAAAGTCGGCAGCAATGTGCTGACTGCCGCCGACGGGTTGAACCTGAAGGCGGTGCGCGCCATCACCCGCCAGATCTGCCGGCTGAGCGACAGCGGAATGGAAATTATCCTGGTTTCTTCCGGGGCCATGGCTGCCGGTATCAAGAAAATCGGCCTGGGAGCAAGACCCGATGAACTGGCGCAACGCCAGGCCGTAGCTGCCATCGGTCAGGCCGGTCTGATGATGACCTACGAAAAGGCATTTGAACGGTATCACCGGCAAGTCGCCCAGATCTTGCTGACCAGTGAAGATCTTGCCAACCGCAAGCGCTATTTGAACGCCCGCAATACTTTGAATACCCTGCTGGCCTGGAAAGTGGTGCCGGTCGTCAATGAAAACGACACGGTGTGGGTCGAAGAGATCAAGCTGGGGGATAACGACAACCTGGCGGCCATGATCACGCTGTTGATGGATGCGGATATTTTGATCAATCTCACCGACATTGACGGGCTGTACACCAAGGACCCGCGTGTTTGCGCCGATGCCCGGCTGATACCGGAAGTACGCCGGATTAGCCGCGACACTGAAAAGTTTGCCGGCGACATCCCCGGGGCCCTGGGCACCGGGGGGATGATCAGCAAGATCAAGGCGGCCCGCAAGGTCAACGCGGCCGGGGTGCCCATGGTGATCGCCAGAGGCGATAAACCCAACATCCTGCTCAAACTGTTTGGCGGGCAAAAACACGGCACTTTTTTTGTCCCCAAAACCCAGAAGCTGGCCAGCCGCAAATGCTGGATTGCCTTTTCATTAAAGCCCAAAGGGGTTATTAGAATCGATGACGGTGCCGCCCGGGCAATTTTGAAAAACGGCAAAAGTTTGCTGCCCAGCGGGATCGTGGCGGTGCAGGGCGATTTCGGGGTGGGGGCGGCGGTGCAATGCGAAAACCAGCGCCATGAAAGCCTGGGCATCGGACTGGTCAATTACAGTGCCGCTGAAATTAAAAAGATCATGGGCTTAAAATCCAACCGCATCGAGCAGGTACTGGGCCATAAGTCCTATGACGAGATTATCCATCGGGACAATCTTGCTGTCACCGGAGAATTTGACGGATGCTGATTGGAAAGAAATTATGAACATCGAAGATACGATTAAAGACATGGCCCGGTCCGCCCGGGCGGCAGCAGGTCAGATGGCAGGTTTTTCCACCGATCAGAAAAACGCGGCGTTGCTGTCCATTGCCGCCGGTCTTGCGCGCGATGCCGTTTTTATCCAGGAGCAAAACCGCCGGGACCTGGATGCGGCTGAACAGGCGGGGCTTTCAGCGGCCATGATCGATCGGCTGACCATTGCCGATGACACCATCAGCGCCATGGTTACCGGGCTCAATGAAGTCGTGGGGCTGGCGGATCCCGTCGGCACCATGGGCCCCACGTGGATACGGCCCAACGGGCTGCAGGTCTCGCGGATGCGCATCCCATTGGGGGTCATCGGCATTATTTATGAATCCCGTCCCAATGTGACCATTGATGCCGCCGGGTTGTGCCTGAAAGCCGGCAACGCGGTCATTTTGCGCGGCGGATCGGAAGCCATCCATTCCAACCGGGCCCTGGCGACTGTCATTACCCGGGCATTGCAGGAGTCCGGACTGCCGGCAAAAGCCGTCCAGGTGGTGCCGGTGGCCGACCGTGCGGCGGTTTCCGTGCTGCTGGGCCAGGAAGAATTCATTGATTTGATCATTCCCCGCGGCGGCGAAGGACTGATCCGCTTTGTGGTGCAAAATTCCAGCATTCCGGTTTTAAAACACTACAAGGGCGTATGTCATATTTACGTGGATGCCGATGCAGATCTGGAGATGGCGCAAAATTTGTGTTTTAACGCCAAGGTTCAACGGCCGGGGGTGTGCAACGCCATGGAAACCCTGCTGGTGCATCGATCCGCGGCCGAAGCCTTTTTACCGGCCATGGCCCGGCGTTTTGAGACGGCGGGGGTGACACTGCGGGGCTGCGAGGCCACCTGCCGCTTGTTGCCCCAGGCCGAAAAAGCCGGTGAATCCGACTGGGCGGCCGAATACCTGGACCTGATTCTGGCGGTGCGGGTGGTTGAAGACATGCAGCAAGCCCTGGCGCACATTGCCAGGTATTCATCCAATCATACCGAGGCCATCGTGACCCGGGACTATGACCGGGCCCGGCGTTTTGTGCGCGAGGTCGATTCCTCGGGGGTGCTGGTCAATGCGTCAACACGCTTTAACGACGGCGGGCAGCTGGGACTGGGAGCTGAAATCGGCATCAGTACATCCAAACTGCATGCCTTCGGTCCCATGGGCGTGGAGGATTTGACCACTCAAAAATTCGTGGTCTTGGGCAACGGGCAGATTCGCGATTAGCATATTATTGCAGGTATTGCTATCATGCGCCTTGGACTTTTCGGCGGAACGTTCAACCCGATTCATCGGGGACACCTGCGGGCGGCCGAGCAGATTCGGCACAACTTTGGGCTGGAGCGGGTGTTTTTGATTCCCGCCGCGCAGCCGCCGCACAAGAGACCCGGCGGGGTGGCCGCGGCGGCCGACCGGCTGCATATGATCCGACTGGCCCTTGAAGGTCGTGAGGGTCTGGACGTATCCGATGTTGAGCTTAAACGCACCGGACCGTCGTACACCATTGACACCGTGCGGCATTTTAAAGGCAGCCTGGCCCCCAAAGACCAGCTTTTCCTGATTATAGGGCTGGATGCTTTTCTTGAAATAGATTCCTGGAAGTCATATAAGGACCTGCTGGCGCAAATCGCTTTTATCGTTGTCAACCGTCCGCAGGCCGGCGGGGATGCTGATGCCGGCTGGAAGCGGCTGGGGGATTATCTGCGGGTACGGATTTCATCGGACTACACCTTTGACGCGTCTGCGGCCTGTTACCGGCGGCCGGGCGGACAGCCGATTCACGTGTGTGCGATCGACGCGGTGGATGTTTCTTCAACCCAAATTCGGGAAATGATAAAAAAAGGCCGCTCGATTGACCATCTGGTGCCGCCGGAAGTGGCACAATATATTTTCTCCAAAGGACTTTATTTATGACCGAAAAACCGGATCCGGCCCTGGATCTTTATATCGAAGCGGTGTTGGGCAAAAAAGCATTAAATGTGGTGGTGCTCGATGTGGCCGAGCTGACCTCTTATGCCGACGTGTTCATCATCTGCAGTGGGCGTTCGAACCGCCAAGTCGGCGCCATTGCCGAATTTATCAAAACCGATCTGAAAAAGCACAAAATCAAACCGTTAAGCATTGAAGGCACCCGGGACGGTCACTGGGTGCTGCTGGATTACGGGCATGTGATTATCCACGTATTTTACGAGCCGGTGCGCCGCTTTTACGATCTTGAAGGTTTATGGACCGATGCCAAGCGGATTATGACGTCGGCCTTGAAAAAAGCCCAGCG
>JAOZPY010000010.1:0-2717 GCA_029932495.1 Desulfobacterales bacterium | reverse complement strand
AATTTTAGCGGGAGTTTTTGATGCCAGAAACCCTGAAGCCGTATCAGACAATCACTGATTTTATCTCCGGCAGGCAGGTGCCCAACATCGGTGCGGAAGAAAACCGCCAGGCCCTGGAGCGGTTTTTAGTGGAGCAAAAAGGGTATCTGAAAACCGATATCGAAGTTGACGTGGATCTTGAAATGACGATTGCCGGCAGCCCTTATCGTTCCCAGGTTGACCTGGTGGTATGCGTCGGCAGCGGCAAAACGCGCTTTATGGCCGTCAAGTGCGCCGCCGCCTCGCTGGGCTCGCGGGAGCGTGAAATTTTGGCGGCCGCCCGCCTGCTGGTTCAATACCAAATCCCACTGGCAGTGGTCTCCGACGGCAGGACCGCCATTGTCCTGGACACGGTTTCCGGCAAAAAAATCGGTGAGGGACTGGCCGCGATTCCAAGCAAAAAGCAAGCCCTGGATATGCTGAAATCCGTTGAGCTCCAACCGCTGCCCGAAAAACGTCGGCAGCGCGAGCAACTGATTTTTCGCACTTACGATACTGACAATGTGAATGTGCAAAGAAACCTTTAAATACTGCTGGCTTTCAAGGTGTTGCAAGCCGGGTCCGGATTTTATAACCAATCAGTTGGGCAGACGGCGTGTAAGTTGCAGTTTATATTGCAATTTATCCTAAGCTTGGCCATCGTGGCCGCGGCCCACTTTTATGTTATCCGCAAAAGAAATGAGCAACTATGAGAAGAAAAGATAAAGAAATTTCTGATGAATCCAGCATTAAAGCCATTATTGAAAAAGCCAATGTCTGCAGACTGGGGATGGTGAATGGAAACAAACCATATATTGTGCCCCTTTGTTTCGGCTATAGCGGCAATGTTCTTTTTTTTCATGGTTCTTTAAAAGGCCGGAAAATTGACCTCCTGCGCAAGAATCCAAACGTATGCTTTGAATTCGATCTAATTGCTGAACCGCTAGAGGCAGAAAGTGCCTGTGACTGGAGCATGAAATACCAAAGTGTTGTTGGTTTTGGTAAAGCCGTTTTTATTGAAAGCCTGGATAAAAAACGCAAGGCGCTGGGCATCATTATGGCTCAATACTCTGATCGCGCATTCCAGTTTCCTGAAAACATGTTAAAGGCCACGGCCGTCATCAAAGTCGAGATAGAAAGTATGGTCGGAAAATCCTCTGGATGACTAATCCAGATGTGACCGTACCCTTTTACTTGGAGGTATTGGATATGGAAAGTGTCGTGCTCCACGCTGCAACTGTATTCATGGGGCTTTTCGCCATAATGAACCCCATTGCCAATGTTCCGATTTTTCTTAGCCTCACAATCGATGATGATGAAAAGACGACTGCGACAGTGGCATTAAGAGCGGTGATACTGGCATTTATGATTGTTGCCTTATTTTCGGTTGCTGGGAAGTTGATCTTTGAGTTGTTTGGCATCACGCTGCCCGCCTTTCAAATTACCGGAGGACTGCTGGTCTTTCTTATCGGTTTTCATATGCTGCAAGGCAATCACTCGCGTGTTCAGCATCCAAGTGAGGAGGAGAAAAACAAGTCCCAGGAAGCGGCACTCAACATTGCGGTATCTCCCCTGGCGATGCCGATACTCGCCGGCCCCGGCACCATTGCAACTGCCATGAATTTTTCAGCAAGGGGGGGGCTTACAGGGGCGGTCATAACGATTGCGATGTTTGCTATTCTTTGTGCAGTGACATATGTGCTTTTTGTCTTTGGTGAGAAGTTTGTTGCCTACATCGGGGCAGGTGCCTTGGGAGTAATCACCCGCCTGATGGGTCTGATCCTTGCCGTAATTGGCACGCGGATGGTAATAGAAGGTCTGCGTGGAGCACTTGGGCATGCGGTATAGTTATGGTTTATTGTTTTATGATCAGCGACCGTGAAATTTGTATTCAGCATTCAGCTGTGTGGGCCTCCGATTTTTCGCAAAAGGCATCTGCGAGATGAAGCGGTTTTACGTGCGGCTGGATTTCAGGGGCCAAAAGGTCGGCCGGCTTCTGGCCCAAGCCGCCATCACGGCCGGCAAAAGCATCGGCTATGCGCTCATGCGGGTGGACACGCTTGCGTCAATGGGACGAGCCAATCGTTTATATCAATCATCGGGATTCAGACGGATAAAGCCCTATCGGCACAATCCCATTGACGGGGCGATCTATATGGAATCAGGCTTAACCTGAATTGAGGCTTTTAATTCTTTAAGCAAGATTTTTTGGCTTTATTGCCAAAGATTATCGTCATTTTATTTCCCAGTCGCCTTGGCCCTTTTCTCGGCCGACATTCCGGCCAGACGTTCGACCTGCGATACATCGAGTCCCAGTCCCTCGGCCACCCGGCGGCCGTAATCCGAATCGGCTTTGAAAAAAACAGCGGCCTGGCGCAGCTGGATGCGCTTTTGGGCGCCACCCAGATGGTCCACGATATTAGCCACCAGGTTTTTGCGTTGCGAATCGGTCATGACATCCCGATACAGGGTCCCCGCCTGGACAAAATCATCATTGGTATGCTCATAGGGCGTGCGGGCTGCCTGACCGGAAAGCTCAAAGGGGGGTTCCAGGGCATCCGGATTCGGCGCCGGGCCTGCAAAGCTGTTGGGCCAGTAATTGGGCCCGTCGCCGCCGTTGGCATCCAAGCGCATAAAACTGTCACGCTGGTAGCTGGTCTCCGGTGCGTTTTTGGGCGCGTTGACCGGCAGCAGGTGAT
>JAOZPY010000171.1:1554-6288 GCA_029932495.1 Desulfobacterales bacterium | reverse complement strand
TGCTTTGGCAAAGACATCGCCTCGCTGATTTACCAGCTGCGCCAGGTCAATGTGAACACCAAGATGCTGGAGGCCTCTTTTGAGGTCAACGAGTATCAAAAAGTCTATCTGATTGACCGCGCCATTGCCGAAGTCGGATTCAAGTTCAACAACAAAACAGTGGCGGTGCTGGGCCTGGCCTTTAAAAAGCATACCAATGACATGCGCGACGCATCGTCTATCAAGGTGATTGAGTCCTTGCTGGGAAAAGGGGTGGCTGCCATCCATGCCTATGATCCGCTGGCCAATGAAACCGCACGTGAGGTTTTTAACCCTTCCAAAAACATCTTGTTTGATAAAATTCGCTATTTTGATTCCGCCCGGGAGGCCATCACCGGCACCCAGGCCCTGTTCATATCATCGGACTGCGAGGAGTTCAGGGGTTTTTCCCGGACCATCGAAGATTCGGTCAAACCGCCTTATCTGGTTATGGACGGCCGGCGCATGATACCCGACCACGATGAACTGGTGGCCAAAAAATACAGTTACCTGGCGGTGGGCTCCATGGCGATCATGCCGGAGTGAAACAGGGCTTATTGCCAACACAGCCGCTTAATCTCAACGTTGTACATTGCATAAGGTTATTTTGACGTTGAGGTTACTTCCCCTGCCGATAGATACCCGGATATCACCTGCACGGATAAAATGCCTGTTGATATCGCTGCACCCGGCTTCTGGGAAGGTCCAGGTGACGGCAGGTATTTGCTTGACAGGATTGCGCATACAGAGTAGATAAAACAGTTTAAAAAACCCGGGTTAGGGGGACTCAATGGACTACAAGAAAACACTTAATCTTCCATCAACCAAATTTCCCATGAAGGCCAATCTGGCCAAGCGGGAACCGGAACAACTGAAATCCTGGTATGCCGCCGGCCTGTACGAGCAGGTTCGTGAAGCTTCCCGGGGAAGGGAAAAATTTATTCTCCATGACGGCCCGCCTTATGCCAATGGATATATTCATATTGGAACGGCGCTCAACAAAATATTAAAAGACATTATCGTGCGCTCCAAGCAGATGGCCGGCTACGATGCCGTGTATGTGCCGGGCTGGGACTGCCACGGGCTTCCCATTGAGCATAATGTCGACAAGGAGCTCGGTGGCAAGAAAAAGACGCTGACCAAGTCCCAGGTGCGCCGGTTATGCCGCAGCTATGCGGAAAAATTCATTGACATTCAACGTGAGGAGTTCAAACGCCTCGGGGTGATGGGGGAGTGGGACCATCCCTACCTGACCATGAACTATTCTTACGAGGCCACCATTGCCCGGGAATGCGGCAAGTTTGCCAAAGAAGGCAGCCTGTTTCGCAGCAAAAAACCGATTTACTGGTGCTTTTCCTGCCAGACTGCCCTGGCGGAGGCCGAAATTGAATACCATGATGCCGCCACACCGTCGATTTACGTCAAATTCCTGCTGCGCGATAACCTGAGTGACCGCCTGCCGGCGTTGGCCGGCAAAAAGGTCTTTGTTATCATCTGGACCACCACGCCCTGGACCATTCCGGCCAATCTGGGCATTGCATTGCACCCGGATTTTGAATATGCTGCGGTTGATGTCGGTGGCAACGAGGTTTACATCCTGGCCCGCGAGCTGGTGGATGCCTGCATGCAGACTTTCGGCATTGCCGATTTTAACATCCTGGGTGCCATTGATCCGAAAGACCTTGAAAACAAGCGCTGCGTTCATCCGCTGTATCCCCGGGATTCTCTGCTGATCCTCGGGGAGCATGTCACCCTGGATGCAGGTACGGGATGTGTGCATACCGCGCCCGGCCATGGCCGGGAGGACCATGAGGTGGGGCTGCGCTACGGGCTGGATGTTTATTCGCCGGTTGATGACCAGGGTCGCTTTAGCGAGGACGTCGAGTTTTTTAAAGGCCAGTTTGTTTTTGATGCCAACACGAATATCAGTGAAAAACTTGCGCAGGTCGGGGCCCTGGTACACGAAGACAGCATGCAGCATTCCTATCCGCACTGCTGGCGCTGCAAGGGCCCGGTGATTTTCAGAGCAACCGCCCAGTGGTTTATTTCCATGGACAAAACCGGGCTGCGGCATAAATCCCTGCAGGCCATAGATGAGGTCAAGTGGATACCCGCCTGGGGCCGGGAGCGGATTTACGGCATGATTGAAAACCGGCCGGACTGGTGTGTTTCCCGGCAGCGTGCCTGGGGGGTTCCGATTGCCGTTTTTTACTGTGAGGACTGCGGACATCTGCTGGTGGATGATGACATCATGCAGCGCGTGTACCAGCTGTTTGAAGAGCACGGGGCGGATATCTGGTTTGAAAAGGAGCTTTCCGATTTTGTACCGGAAGGCACTGTGTGCCGCGAGTGCGGCAGCCGGCGTTTTAAGAAGGAAAACGATATTCTTGACGTGTGGTTTGATTCCGGCGTCAGCCATGCAGCGGTGCTGGAAAAGCGACCTTACCTGAAATGGCCCGCGGATCTTTACTTGGAAGGCAGTGATCAGCACCGGGGATGGTTTCACAGCTCCCTGCTGACGGCCGTCGGCACCCGCAGCCGTGCCCCCTATGATGCGGTCCTGACCCACGGATTCGTTGTGGATGCCGAGGGACGTAAGATGTCCAAGTCCGTTGGCAATGTAATTGCACCTGCGCAGGTTATCGATAAATACGGGGCCGAGATTTTGCGCTTGTGGGTTTCGGCATCGGATTACCGCGAGGATATCCGTATTTCCGACAATATATTAAAACAGCTCACTGACGCCTACCGGCGTATTCGCAACACCAACAGATTTATGCTGGGCAATCTTTTCGATTTTGATTTTCAGAAAGATGCAGTGGCCTATGAAAAAATGCCGGAAATCGATCGCTTCGCCTTGCACCGACTGCAGCTGCTGGTGGAAAAGGCTCGGCAGGCCTATGAGGTCTATGAGTTTCACGTGATCTACCACGCCCTGTTCAATTACTGCACGCTGGAACTGTCCGCTTTTTACCTGGATGTGCTCAAGGACAGGCTGTATACGTCACCGCCACGCTCTGAAAAGCGACGCAGTGCGCAAACCGTGTTGTACCATTTGACAGACACCATCGCGCGGGTGATGGCGCCCATCTTGCCGTTTACCGCTGATGAAATCTGGCAGCATATGCCCGGCGCAGGCCAGCGCGCTGCCAGTATCCACTTGGAGTCGTTGCCCCAGGCCGATGCTGCTTTCAAAGATGAGGTGCTGGCCGCCCGCTGGGAATTTTTGCTGAAGATACGCGGCGAGGCAACCCGGGCTCTAGAGCAGGCCCGCAGCAACAAGATCATCGGGCACCCTCTGGATGCGGCGGTCACCATTGCCGCAACCGGGGAGATCTTTGACGCTTTGCAGCCCTATGCCGATGAATTGCGGTCGCTGTTGATTGTTTCCGAGGCCCGTCTGGTCAAAGGAGCCGATCTGCAAGGTACTTATGAGAGCACCGATATTGCCGGCCTGGCTGTCGGGGTGAAACCGGCGTCCGGCGAAAAATGTGAACGCTGCTGGGTGCATGACACCTCTGTGGGTGCTGATGAGCAGCAACCAACGGTGTGTCGTCGCTGTCTGGATGCGTTGGCGCAAATTAACTGATGACCGCAAACAAATACAAAAGATTGGCGGTGGTGGCCGGACTGGTTGTGCTGTGCGATCAAATTTCAAAGGCCCTAATTTTAAAATACCTGCCGCTTCATCACAGCATTGCCGTTATTGCTGGTTTTTTTGACATCGTGCATATTCACAATCCGGGCGGCGCGTTCGGATTGTTGGCCGGTATGGGTTCCGGCGTACGCACCGTGGTTTTTCTTTTCATTTCATCTCTGGCCGTCGGCTTGATTCTGTATTTTTATATCAAGACGCCTCCCATCCATCGGTTGCTGGCTGTCGGCTTTGCACTGATTTTCGGCGGCGCCATTGGGAACCTGATCGACAGGCTGCGTTTTGGAATTGTTGTGGATTTTATCGATGTTTACATCGGTGCCTATCACTGGCCGGCGTTTAATATCGCTGACAGTGCAATCACGGTGGGCATTTTTATCTTCCTTTTTCACCTGCTGTTTAAAAAAATGCCGCTTTGACAAAACTGCGCTGGGATTCGGATGGCTGAAAACCTGTGACTCATTCACAAGAGCAATGCCTGAAATCAGTTACAAAGAGCTGAAAAAATACCTCCAGCAGCCGCCGGGCGATGCCCTGGCCCCGGTTTTTCTCATTTACGGAGAAGAAGGACTGACAAAAGGAATTTTTAACGAACTTTTGGACGTGCTGGTGCCCGCTGGCACGCGCAGCGTCAACTGCGATATGCTGGACGGCAGCCAGGAAAGCATTCATGAGCTGATCGGCCGGGTTAATACTTTTTCACTCATGCCCGGCCGCAAGGTGGTTGTGCTGCGCAACAGCCGAATTTTCTATACCCGCAGCGATAAAAACCGGCTGTTTGAAAATGCCCGCGCGGCCCATGGGGGTGATGACCTTAAAAAGGCGGCTGGATATTTTTTGAGTTTAATGGGACAGCTGAATCTTACTTTTGAAGATGTCACCGGGAGCAACCGGGTTAAAACCCTGGCCATGGACATTCTTTCAGACGGTGATGACGGCTGGATCAATGACATCCTTGCCTATTGCCGGGAAAGAGGCATGGCCGTGCCGTCCGGCGAAGATGACAGCCGGGTTTTGCAGCAGGCCATTGAAAATGGTTTTCCGGAAAACAACCACCTGAT
>JAOZPY010000171.1:0-1454 GCA_029932495.1 Desulfobacterales bacterium | reverse complement strand
CGCCCGCAGATTACCACCGGCGATGTGCAGGCCGCTTTGAAGCGTTCGCGCAAAGATCCGATTTACGAATTGACCAACGCCTTGGCCGAACGGCGGGCTGATCGGGCGCTTTTTTTTCTTGATTCCATGTTTGCCTCTGACCTTCACCCCTTGCAGGTGCTCAGCGCCCTGGTCAACCAGGTCAGAAAACTATTGCTGGTAAGAGATTTCATGGACAGCCCATATGCCGGACAGCAGCTGACCGCCGGCTCTTATGATTATTTCCGGCAGCAGGTCATCCCGGCGATGGTGGAATATGACCGCAACTTGCTCCAGCGGTTGGAAGCCTGGCAGCAGGCGCTGGCTGAAGACGGGGATATAAAGCCATCGATTTCCACAGCGAAAAAGCAAGGCAGGAAAAAAAGGACGTCAACGGATCTGCTGGTTGCCGCCAACCCGAAAAATGCTTATCCTATTTTTCAACTGTTTAAAAAAGTCCAAAAATTTACCAGAGAGGAATTGACCAACGCCGTGCAGATTCTGCATGTCGCGGACCGGCAGCTCAAATCCAGCGCTGAGTCACCAAAGTTGATTCTGGAAAAAGCTGTTCTGGACATTTGCGATACCCGCAGCGCATTGCCGGTGCATTGAGTAGGAGCACTGCTTTTTATGGGCAGCACGCCGGTTTGCTTTCGGCCGGTGTACGACAAGTTAACCTCAACGTCCCAGAGCAGAGTATCGGTGAGCGGGCGGAGGGTGACACCATGGGATTTATCCGACAGCAGGAACACAAGCTGGCGCTTCGGTTTTTAAGATGGCGGTATGAAAAGCTTGAGAAGCCGTTGCCCCATGATGCTGTGCTGACCGACGAGGCGGCCCGGATTGTCGAAGAGGCGCACCGCATTGCCCGCCAGAGAGGGAAAAATGTGCTGGCCATCATCAAGGAACTTATCTCCGATCTTAAAAAATAGCACCCGCTGACAGGCGGGCATCAAAGCCGCTTCTAACGCCACATCACCGGGTTGTCATCAAGATGATCAGTGACGATGCGCCCGATTTCATCCAGGCGGGCCCGCTCGTCAGCCGACAGGCAGACGTCGGCCGCCTGGGCATTTTGTACCGCCTGCTTCGCTGAGCGGGCACCGGCGATGGCACAGGTGCCGGGATGGGAGATGACCCACGCCAGGGCCAGTTGCCCCATGCTGACCCCCATTTGCTCGGCCAGCGGCTGCAGTTTTTTCAGGGCCTGCTGCACGCGTCGAAAATGATCCGGCTCGAACAGCCGGTTGCCTTTGCGGTGATCGCCTTTTTCAAACTGGGGATTGGCACCGAATTTTCCAGTCAGCAGGCCCTGGGCCATTGATGAATAGGCCAGCACCGTGATATTGTTTGCTTGGCAGTATGGCAGGCCATTTTTTTCAACATGGCGCCAGAACAGGGAGTAGGGGGGCTGAAGACTTTCAATGCGGCCATAA
>JAOZPY010000170.1 GCA_029932495.1 Desulfobacterales bacterium | reverse complement strand
TAAATATCGAACAAGGAATGGCGAATGTTGAATGTCGAAGTAAGGAAGTCTGTCAATTTTTATGGGTTCAAAAGACAACGCCCGGCACTGGGTGAAGGGTTGTGGTCATGACGATTCCCATGCTGGATCTCAAACGCGAATACCAGAGCATCAAAAGCGACATCGATGGCGCCCTGGCCGCAGTTCTGGACAGGGCCTTTTACGTTCTGGGAGAAAACGTGGAGGCCTTTGAGCGCGAATTTGCCGCTTACATCGGGACCCGGTTTGCGGTGGGGGTCGGCTCGGGCATGGCGGCGCTTCACCTGGCCCTGCGGGCGCTTGAAATCGGCCCGGGCCACGAGGTGATCACCGTGGCCAATACGGCCGCAGCCACCGCCATGGCCATTGTCGCCACAGGCGCCCAGCCTGTTTTTTGCGACATCGACGATCACTTCCATACCCTGGATCCTGAAAGACTGTCTCAAAAAATAACTCCCAGGACCCGGGCGATTGTGCCGGTGCACCTTTTCGGGCAACCGGCGGACATGGCACCCATTGGCGCTATCGCCCGGGACAACGACCTTTTCATCATTGAAGACGCCTGCCAGAGTCACGGAGCGCACTATCGGGGGAAAAAAACAGGGTCCCTTGGTGACCTGGGGTGCTTCAGTTTCTATCCGAGCAAAAACCTGGGCTGCTACGGCGACGGGGGCATGGTCACCACCAACGATGCCGCACTGGCTGACCGGCTCCGCATGCTGAGAAACTACGGTCAGCGCGGCCGGTATGAACATTTGATCATGGGCCACAACAGCCGGCTCGACGAACTGCAGGCCGCTGTTTTAAGGGTCAAGCTCAAGCACCTGGACGCCTGGAACCAGAAAAGACGTCAATGGGCGGCAATCTACCATGAGCTGCTGCGCGGCCTGCCCCTGCAGCTGCCGGTCGAACAGCAGGACGCCACCCATGTCTATCACCTGTATGTCATCCGCGTTGCCGATCGCGCGGGCCTCGGCCGTTTTTTAGCAAGCAACGGCGTCATAACCAACATCCACTACCCGCTGCCCCTTTATCGCCAGCCTGCTTTTGCCGATCGGCTGACAGCCCCCCTGCAGCTGCCGGTCACCGAGCAGTGCACGGCCGAAGTGATATCCCTGCCGCTTTTTCCCTGGATAACGGAAGCTGAAATTAAACGGGTTGCCGGGCTTGTCAAACAATGGCTGCAGCGGGGCGGAAAATGAAAAAAGTTCTTTTCGCCCTCACCCAGTACAACATTCTGACCCAGACCTTCATTTATGACCAGCTGATCCACCTGCAGCGCTTCCGCGCGGTGGTGCTGACCCAGAAAAAACCGCTTAATCTGGACGTATTTCCCTTTACGCCCATTTACTCTCTGGCGGATGAGAGCCGGCTGAGCCGCTACTGGAACCGCAAGCTCTGTTTTCCGCTGATCAAGCGCATGCCCTTTTATGAAAAAATAATCGCCCGGGAATCTCCCGATGTCATTCATGCCCATTTCGGCGGCATGGCTTTCAGGTTGGCCCGCTCGGCGCAGCATTTCGGCATTCCGTTGATCACCTATCTTTACGGTCATGACATTCCCAAAATCAGGCGCAAAAAAAATCGTCGAAAAATTTTCAAGCAGGGGACGGTCTTTCTGGTGCTGTCTCAGGGCATGGGAGCTGAAATCGAGCAGCTGGGATGTCCGGCGCACAAAATACGGGTGCTTGACGTGGGCATCGACCCTGATGAATTTCCGCTCCGACAGCAGCCACCGGATCCGGCGGGGTTTACGGTGCTCACCGTGGCACGGCTGGTGGAAAAAAAAGGCATCCGCTACCTGATCGAAGCCATGGGGATTCTCAAAGATCGTTTTGCCCACCTCAACTGCCGTATCATCGGCGATGGGCCCCTGCGGGATGATCTTGAACAGCGCATTCGGCGGCTTGATTTGCAAAACCGCATCAAAATCACGGGATATGTTCCCTACGCGAGCCTGGGCGAGGAATACCGCCGTGCCCACTGCTTCGTCCTGCCAAGCCTGACCGGACGCCATGGTGAACGCGATGAGCTGTCCATGGTTACAAAACAGGCCCTGGCCAGCGGGCTGCCGGTAATCACCAGTGATCACGCGGGGATTGCGGAGACCTTTAAAGACGGCGTGCATGGCATACTGATCCCCGAACGCAACACGGCGGCCCTGGCCGATGCGCTGGCTCGCCTTATCGAAGATCCTTCCCTTGCCGCCGGATTTGCCGTCAACGGCCGAAAGCTGGTGGAAGAAACTTTTAATGTCAAAAAGGCTGTCGCCCGCCTGGAGGAAATATACGAAGAAGCGCTGGCCTGATGCCAGAAGCGACCCCAAAACCTCAGGGCCGGTAACGTCCTTTTCTCATATGGCGCCGCCTACGACGGGCCATGTATTCAGGATACAGGTGGGGGTAGAATTTTTTCCAGCGTTTGTGGGCCCACAGCCACTGCTCCGGATAGCGGCGCACCTGCTGTTCCACGACGTCGGTAATCAGCTGGGTATTGTTCTGCACATCGGCGTGCAGATTTCCGGTGTACTTCATTTCCAGCGGGGTTTTGACCTCGATGGTCAGCCCACCGCCGGGCCGACGGACGCAAAACACGGGCAGCACCGGGCTCTGGCAGCGGATGGCCAGAAATGCGGCCGCCGGCGTGGCTGTCACCCGCCGGCCGAAAAATGTGACTTCCACGCCTTCCGAGCGCCGGCTCTGGTCCACCAGCAACCCCAGCATCTCCCCCCGCCGCAAGGCTGCCCGCATTTCAGGCAGGGCCCCTTTTTTATAAATTATTTTGATTCCAAAACGGGTCCGCAGGCTGTGAACCCGGCGGTTCAGCGCCTTTAGGCGGATTTTTTTTGCAACCCCCAAAATGGGCGCTTCTAAAAAGCAGCAAACCCACTGCAGGCCCATTTCCCAGTTTCCCAGGTGGGCCGAAACGATGATCAGCCCTTTTCTGTTTTCCAGCGCGGTTTTCAAATTCGCGCCACCCACCATCTCGACCCGCCGCAACAGTTCCGGTCGGGACATCACGGACAGCTGGCAGATTTCAAGGAAAGTCGTGCACACATTCTGAAAAACGCCGCGGGAAATTTTTTCAACTTTCCGGGGGCTCCATTCGGGATATGCAAATGCCAGGTTATGCCGTACGATGTGTCGATGGGGGCCATCCAGGATATAAACGCAACGGCCCAGCAGCCGCCCGAGCCCGGCAATTCTTCGCGACGACATGGCGGCAAAAAAAGCGCGCGGACCGACACCGGGTTCGGGCTCTTGCCCTCCCGGCTGAAAATTGTAATTACCTGAATCAACTGTCATTGCTGTTCTTTCCGTTGCGGCTGATCAGCCGGCACTTAGCAGTAACAGACAATTGGCAGCCTGTCAATGTCACGCCGTACATGGCCGTTGACAGTTGTTTTTTCCGCCTTCCCCCAGGCGGGCGCTCCGGGAGAAGAAACCGTTGACAGGCCGGCATCATTAAAATAGTATAAACCTCAACATTGCATAAACAACATGCCAAACAATATCTAATGATCCGATATTATAACAGGTATCATAATAATAAGGGTACCATTTCGATAATATCCCAATTGGTGAGTTCAATAGCAAATACGCCGACCCAACATGTCCCTAACCCAAGCCCATAAAATCGCCTTTCAGCTCTATGACCTGGGCTGGCGCCTCGCCCTGCCCTGGCTGCACCATAACAACCGGCTGGCCGAAGGCTATGATCAGCGAACCCTGCAAAAGGGGTTGCCGCCGGCAGACATCTGGATTCAGGCGGCCTCGGTGGGCGAATCCCTGCTGGCCGTAGAACTGGTCCACGCCCTTGTTCTCCGGCGACAGGCGACTGTCCTGGTAACATCAGGCACCCGCCAGGGAGTGGATATCCTCACCCACAATTTTTCTGATCCACCGGGCATCAAAAAAATTCGGGTGGGCTATTTCCCATTCGACAGACCCTGCCTGATGCAGGCGGCTGTCGGCACCATACGACCGGCAGTCATGGTGCTGCTGGAAACCGAAATCTGGCCGGGCCTGCTGCAGGCCCTGAAAAAATTCGGCAGCCGGGTACTGATCGTCAACGGCCGCATGACCCAAAAAAGTCTGAAGCGCTACCTGCTGTGGCCGTCTGTCTGGCAGTCCCTCAAACCGGATAAAATCCTGGCGGTTTCCCCTGCCGATGGCAAGCGTTTTGGCCGCCTTTTCGGTCGACAGCGGGTTGCAATTATGCCCAACATGAAATTTGATCGCCTGGCAGCCCCGGCAGCCGGGGAAAGCGCATCAGCTGCGCTGCAAACCCTGCTGCCGCCCCGGATCCCTTTTGTTGTACTGGCCTCGGTCCGACGCGAGGAAGAAGCATTGGTGGCGAACATGATCCGTCAGGTGCTCAACCGCCATCCCCGGACTGTCATTGGGCTGTTTCCCCGCCACATGCATCGTGTGGACAGCTGGCAGCAGCGTCTGCACCAGGCACAGATCCCATGCTGTCTGCGCTCCACGCTCAGCGGGCCGGCGGATGCCGGCACCGTGGTCGTCTGGGATACAATTGGGGAACTGTCGGCCGCCTACCGCCTGGCCGCAGCGGCTTTTGTCGGTGGCAGCCTGGCCCCTTTGGGCGGTCAAAATTTTCTGGAAGCGCTTGCCGGCGGGATCATCCCGGTGACGGGCCCCTGGTGGGACAACTTCGCCTGGGTGGGAACGCAGATCATCGACAGTGGGCTGCTCAAAGTCGCCGCTGACTGGCGGCAGGCGGCTGACCGGATTTTAGAAAATCTAAGCAGCCCCGTGCAGCGTGAACGGGTGACTGAGCAATTGCGGCAATTTATCAACGCCCACCGGGGAGGCACCGCAACGGCATGCGGCCTTATCGCGAACTTCCTGGAAAACAATCGCCGCGCCGGATGAATATGAAACACGTCCTGCATCTTTACAGCAACCACAAATGGACCGGACCGGCCGACCACGCCCTGAACCTGGTATCCTGGCTGCAATCCCGCGATGGGCTAAAAACCACTTTGGCCTGTTCAGGCCGCCGGGTGTCGCAGAATCAACTCCGCGCCAGGGCGCTTCAGCGCGGGCTGTCCGTGATGCCGGGACTGTTTCTCAACAAACACCTGAGTTGGACTCTCCTGGCCGACATCCGGGCCCTGCGAAAAATCATTGTCCGCCACCGCATTGATTTGATCCACACCCACCAGGACAACGATACGTTGACGGCCGTGCTGGCCGGATTCGGACCGCGCACGGTTGCCACCTGTTACGACGGCGAACCTGTACCGCTGAATCTGCGGCGACGCTTTTTTTTCCGCCGCACCGCAAAAATACTGACGGCTTCCTCCAGGGTCCAGGCCTATCTTGGCGAACTTTTTCCCGGCAAATGGATTGAACAGGTGGATATTCCCGTCGATCTTGACTGCTTTCGCCCGCGGGCCAGAAGTGAAGAACTGATGGCAGAATTCGGACTGGCCGCCGGTAGGCCGGTGGCTGGAATTGTGGCCCGGGTCCAGCAACACCGCAACTTTTCCCTGCTGCTCGAGGCCCTGGCGCTAGTCGTGAAGCAAATCCCGGATTTTAAGCTTCTGATCGTTGGGCGTGGCACCCACATCGATGCAGTGGCCCGCCACCCGGTCAAGCAAATGGGGCTTGAAAACAATGTTGTTTTTACCGGGTACCGGCAGGATGACTACCCGCAAGTCATCAATCTTTTCGATTACAAGATTTTTCTTCATCCCGGCAGCGATGGCGCCTGTCGCGCGGTGCGTGAAGCCTTGTCATGCGGCAAACCGGTGATCGCCACGCGCAAGGGGATTCTGCCCGAACTGATCCGCGATGGACAAACGGGCATGCTCATCGGGCAGCGGCCGGCGGATCTTGCCCGAGCCATGATCACCATGGCCATAGAAAAGAATTTCCGGCTGGCTTGCAGCCGAAACGCCCGGCAGTATGCGCAAATCGTCCTGAACCCCGAGCGTTATGTCTCCCGGGTTCTTGATTGTTACGGGACCTTCAGCACCTGACAGCCTCTTTCTACCTGGATTACTGTTGCTTTTCCAGTTCCCGCAGCTTGGTGTATTTGGCGAATTTTCCGTAGGCGGTGTTAATCGAAATCACAAAACCCTCGTATCCATCCAGGATTCCGAGCTTTAAAAAATACTTTTTTAAAAAAGTCAGTCCCGGATTCAGACAGATATCCACCAGAATGCCGGCCCTGCGGCCCCGATCAAAAGCGGCCCGGGCGGCAATCTCTGAAAACCGGTTGATCTGGGCAATATGATGGCCGGTGGTGGGATAGGAGTAGTGCAACAGATC
>JAOZPY010000169.1:3658-6363 GCA_029932495.1 Desulfobacterales bacterium | reverse complement strand
TACGACGGCCCCCTGCGCCACACCCCCGCCTCCCTGGGACAAACCCGTAAAGTCATGCTTGAACTGCTGTCGCAGTATCCTGAAAATGTGCTGTTTTCGGCCTATAACGCGGTCGCCCACACCCACCGCCGCGCCTTGCATGAACTGTACGGCTGTTCCTATCCCCGGATGAACCCGTCCACCGACATCGGCCTGGGGCGGTCATTCCGACAATATCGCGCAGACCTGACATGGGACCGGGATGTGGCCTGCTGTGTGCCGGATACCGACTGTGCCGACTGCCGGCATTACGCGGCCGGCAGTGCGGTGGTTACCGCCCGGCTGTTTCGCCACGCCACGGCCCCGGATGCGTTCAAGGCTTGGCTGGACTATGTTGACACCTACCTGGCCGTATGGGTCATGGGATATGAGAAGGGGGAAAATCTTAGCCGGCATCCGACAGCACCCCCCGGGCATGAGGTCTTTTGATTATGATCACCGTCAGTTCCCTGCTGGACCCGCAGTGGTACCAGCGTTACAAGCGAATTTCAAAACTCAATATCCGCAGTTCGATCTATGATGTCACCAATCAGTGCAACCTGCGCTGCAAGGGCTGCTTCTTTTTTTCCTCGGGTGAAGACAAGGCGGCCGTCGAAGAAAAGGACATTAAAAAATGGGAGGCTTTCATCGACCGGGAAAAACAGCGCGGTGTCAACCTGGCCATCCTGATCGGCGGCGAACCCACCCTGCACATGGACCGGGTGGAGGCTTTTTACCGACGGCTGCCATCCTTTTGCGCCACCAACGGTCTGATCAAAATTCCCCGGGACCGCTTCCCGGATCTGAGGATCGGCATTTCCCTGTGGGGGGATGAAAATGACGAAAAAGTCCTGCGGGGCAAAGACACTTTCAGTATTTCCAGTAAAAATTATGAGGGCGACCCGAATGTCTATTACCTTTATACCCTGACACCCAAGCAAATCGGCAAAACCGAACGCATCATCCGCAAAATCAGAGACGCCGGCCTCAAAGTCCACATGCAGCTGCTGTCCAATGATGAGGGGGTGGACGGATTCAGCTGGCAGCCCGAACAACTTGAGGCCCTGCGATTTGAAATGGATGACATGCTGGACCGCTACCCGGACACGCTCATTTCCTCGAAATATTATCATGAAATCATCACCACCGGCAAAATGCTCGGCCGCCGGTTCGGCTGGAACGAATGCCCCTCCGTCACCCAGCCGCTGGACAACCGCAATCCGCGTCCCAAGCGACTGATCGAGTTTATCCGCTGGGCCTCTGATCTGAAAACCATGCACCGCTGCTGCACATCCGAGACCCGGGACTGTTCGAGCTGTAAGGACGGTGCGGCTCATATGAGCTGGGTGATGGTCAACAAGCGGGCCCATATCCGCACCACCCGGGACCTCCAGAACTGGATTGAAGTTTACGAGATGTTCGCCAAGCTGTATCAGTATATTCCGTGGTAAAAGTCTTTGCAAAGCGCCTCTTAAGAAGATAGAAACTTCAGCCCCCATGCCAATATCATCCAAAAAGCCGGTAATTATTGCCTATGACGCGGTATCGCCTCTGGGTACGGACCTGCAGACTCAGTGGGACAGGGCGGTCAAAGGCGAAAGCGGCATCGGCAAACTGACCCGCTTTCCGGTTTCAGATGGCTTTCCGGTCACCGTTGCGGGCCAGGTGGACGATATCGACCCGCAGCCTTATCCCTTTTTAAGCCCGCGCAGCCTGGCCCTGTGGCCGTCTCCGATTTTCAAGTATGCCATGCTGGTGGTTCATCGCGCCCTGGTCAAAAGCGGCATCGAAATCACCCCGGCGCTGGCCCCCCGGGTGGCCGTCACCTTCAGTTCGGCTGTTGGGGGCCAGGATGTGGTGCTCAAGGCCGACCGGCGCATGATCGCCGAAAACCGCCTGCCGCCGCCCTATGTCAACCCCAATTCGTGCATCAACATGGTGGGAGGCAAAATATCCATTTTAACCGGCGCCACCGGCCCCATCGCCGCCCCGGTCACGGCCTGCGCCACCGGGGTATCCTCGCTGATATTCGGGGCCATGCTGCTCGCCCAGGGCCAGGCCGATGTGGCCCTTTGCGGGGCCGTTGATTTTGCCCTGGTGGAGCCCATTGTGGCCGGCTTTGCCACCATGAACGGGGCCTACCAGCGAACACCCACAGACCCGCCGGAGCCGGCCGGCCGGGCCAGCCGGCCGTTTTCCATCGACCGCAGGGGCTTTGTGGTTTCCGAAGGAGCGGGATGCATGATTATCAGCACCCGGGAGTTTGCCGCCGCCCACGGCCTGGAGGGTGCCATCGAGCTGGCCGGCTGGGGCATGACCTCGGATGCCCATCATTTTGTAGCTCCCAACATGAAAACCGTCACCGCCTGCATGGCCGCCGCTATTGACAACGCGGGCATATCATCGCATGATATTGCCGCCGTCAATGCCCATGCCACCTCCACCAAAGTCGGGGACCGGGTGGAGTACGAAGCCCTGCGGGCTGTTTTTGGAGATGTGATCCCGCCGGTGACGGCCAACAAATCGCTGATCGGCCATGCCATGGGGGCCTCCAGCGCCATTGAAGCCATATTTGCCATGGAAGGCATGCGCAGCAACGTGGTGCCGCCGACGATCAATTATACCCCCGACCCGGAACTGGTGCTGGACTGTGTGCCTGAAGGAGCACGCAAACTGGAGCAGGAATA
>JAOZPY010000169.1:0-3558 GCA_029932495.1 Desulfobacterales bacterium | reverse complement strand
GGTTTCCGCCGGCTGACCCGCTGCCAGATGGATACCCGCGCCAATATCGTCGGTGAAATTCCGGACTGGGATCCCATGGCCCTGGACTTTATCGACGCCAAAGAAACCTACAACTGGAATGCGGACTATGTGCTGCTGACCATGGCCGTCTGCCGGGAAGCGCTCAACCATGCCGGGCTTCAAATCGATGCCGACACCGGCCCGCGCACCGCCTGCCTGATTGGATCGGCCCTAAACGGCACCGATGCATACCGAACCGCCATGGACAATTATGTCAACCGGGGGCCGCTGAAGGTCAGCCCCTACCTGCTGCCCAACCTGTGCGCCAACCTGCCGGCGGGCAAAGCCGGCATGCTGCTGGGCTTTACGGGGCCGATTTTCTCTCCCCAGGGGGCCTGTGCTTCCGGCAATCACGCCATCGGCATCGGTGCGCGCATGATCCGCGACGGGGATTGCGACTTTGTTCTGGCCGGTGGGGTGGACACCTGCCTGATCCCTGAAATCATCCAGGGTTTTGCCAACATGCTGGCCACGATCAGTGTGGGGCCCGCCGATCGGGCTTACGAAGATCCAACCCAGGCCTGCCGGCCGTTCAGTATCGACCGCAAAGGCATCGTGCTTTCAGAGGGCGCCGGGGTGGTGGTGCTGGCCGCCGAAGACCGATTAACGGACTGCGGTTTAACCCCCAAAGCGGAGGTGCTGGGCGTCGGATGGACCTCGGATGCCTTTCATTTTACCCGGCCCAATACCGAAACGATCGTGCGCGCCATGAACGAAGCCATAGACGATGCGGGCCTGCAGCCGTCAGACATCAACTATGTCAACGCCCACGGGACATCGACGGTCAAGGGAGATGCCACCGAGGTGCAGTGCCTGCGGACCGTATTCGGCCGCGGAGTCGAGAACATTCCAGTTTCTTCCAACAAGTCCCAAATCGGGCATACCCTGGGCGCTTCGGCCGCCATCGAGGCCGCCCTGAGCATTGAAGCCATGGCCCAGGGCCTGGTTTTGCCCACGGTCAACCATATCCCGGACCCAGAATTTTCCGATATCGATGTTGTTCCGAATATCACCCGCCGGCACCGGTATGAATTTATGCTTTCCAATGCTTTTGGCTTCGGCGGGACCAACTGCTGTATCGTATTCAAAGGGGTGTAACGTGAAACCGCAACCTTTCATACCCGTCATGCTTGACGGCGATGAGCGCTACGTGAGAGACACCAGCGACGGGAAAGTCTGGCACTGCTGCCGGCACCGCACGCTGTATGCCGATACGGACCGCTCCCAGGTGGTGTATCACGCCAATTACCTGCGTTATTTCGAATTCGGCCGGGCGTCTCTGATGCGCGATGCGGCCTATCCTTATCGCGAAATTGAAGAAAACGGCTATGTCTATCCGGTTATTGAAATCGGTGTCACCTATTACAGCCCGTTGTATTATGATGATGCGATCTATATTTACACCCGGCCTTCGCAGCTGGAGCGGGTGCGGTTGCGCTTTGATTATGTCATTACCCATGAGCAGACCGGCGAAATCGTCTGCCACGGATTTACCCGCCACTGCGCCATCAACACTTCCGGCATTCCGGTGCAAGTCGACGAAAAAACAGCCCATCTATGGAGCATCTTTCCGAAATAATGGATACGGCCTGCCTGGCGGTGAATATTGACGTGGCGTCCTACCTCGGCGACCATTGTTTTGAAGGCCGGACCGTCCTTCCGGCGGTAGAGGCGGTGCGGGTCGTGGCAGCGGCCGTCAGGAACTTTCAACCGGAAACGGCCATCTCCTGGATGACGGCGGCCCGTTTTGACAAATTTTTGTTCCTTGAACCCGGCAGCCGTCAAATTGCCGCCCAGGTGGATATGGCCGTACATGCCAACGGTGATATCACTGCCGGACTGCTGACCAGAAGCCGGGCCCCCAAAGTTGCCATCACCCGCGTCAAAGAACATGCGAAGCTCTGTTTTCCGACAATAAAGCCGGATGCACCCCGGGCGGCGGTGCAGCGCCTGTCTGTTCTGGAAGGCAAGGGTGTCGAGATCCCCGCCGATGTCATCTACCGGGAGCTGGTGCCGTTTGGCCCGGCCTATCACAATATCCGCGATGGCGTCCAACTTGCTGAAAGCGGCGCTCTGGCCGAAATCGGGCTGCCGGCCGTGGGGGACGATGTCGGGCCTGCAAAGGAACTGGGCTCGCCCTTTGCCCTGGATGCCGCTTTTCATGCCGCCTGTGTCTGGGGTCAGCGCTACGCCGGCATTGTTGCTTTTCCGGTGGGTTTTGAACAGCGGGTGGTGCTTAAGCCCACCATCGCCGGCCAAACCTGCAGCTGTCGGATTATTCCCCTAAAAAAAAGCCCGGACCTGCTGGTGTTTAATATCTGGATTTACGATCGCAACGGGGGTCTTTTTGAAGCTGTATCCGGTGTGCGCATGCGAGATGTCAGCGCCGGCCGGATGAAACCACCGGACTGGATTATGCCCGACGATCAGAAAGGAGTTGCCGTTGCGCATTAGTGCCCTGTTCGCCCTGGCCTACCTGGCCGGCTCGGTCAACTTTTCGATTCTGCTATTCAGGGTCCTCAAAAAAGGAGACCCGCGTGACGCCTTCAGCAACAATCCCGGGGCCACCAATGTATACCGCCAGCTCGGGATTGTCTGGGCCGTGGTGGTCCTGGTGCTGGATATGGGCCGTGCCGTGGCTGTGGCGCTGATTTGCCTCAAGCTGCTGCAGATGCAACTCGTCCCCTTCGCCGGCCTGGCCCTGATTGCGGGCAACCGCTTCCCCTGCTTTCACGGCTTTCGCGGGGGCAAGGGAGTGGCCAATTACCTGGGCTTTAGCCTGGCGGTGACGCCGCTTTGGGCGGCTGTCGGCATGCTGGCGTGGTTGACGGTCTTCGGCATTTTCCGGCTGCCCTTTCTCGGCTCGCTGATCATGGTGGCCTTGCTGGGGGCCGGAACCCTGGCTGCCGGCAATTTTCACCCGGTAGCCGCCGCCGGTGTACTGGCCACCGTGGCGTTGATTTACTGGGCGCATCAACCCAATATTGTCCAACAGATACAAAAATGGAAAAAGCCTGACACCTGATGCCCGGACGATCTTAAAGTGCTTCACATGGTTGTATTAATTATTATAAGCTAAAATATCGAATATCGAACAAGGAATAATGAATGTCGAAGGGAAAAAACAGCATTTCATAATTCGACATTCCTTGTTCGACATTCGATATTCAAAAAGCTTTGGTGTTAAAGTTAAAACAGATTTATAGAATGTCGCTGACACATCATTAAAAAGGGAGGGCATAAAGTTTCTTAGCAATACTTCCCATCAAGAGGCTTTGCGCAGCCACCGTTCAACGGCAACCCGGGTGGCCCAGCGTAGAAATATTTTGGTATATTTCGCACCGGCAAGATACATGCCCAGGATAAACACCAAGTGGGACAGCCCGTACAGCACGGGGCCGCCGATGACCAGCAGCAGTGGCTTATTCAAATAAACCGCCAGGGCCCCCAGGGCCGTGATCGCCGGCCAGCAGATGACATAGCTCAAGCCGATGGCCG
>JAOZPY010000168.1 GCA_029932495.1 Desulfobacterales bacterium | reverse complement strand
TTTCGGTGGGGTGAGTGGTGCATTGATTACCATCATGCATAATCGAATCGCAGAGAAAGTATTGCAAAATCGAAAACTGAGACACAGGCTTGGCGAGATCAAAAAGCGAATATTAAATATTTAAGATGTGACCCTTGATGCCGGATAAAAGACCTCGAATGCACGTGATTTTGACAGCCCTGATTCTGGCCAGCACGGCTGCCATGATGTCCACCCATTTATACACTCCCAGCATGCCCCATCTGGTTGAATATTTTCATACCACGCCGGCGGTCGTCAAACTGTCACTGAGTCTCAACGCCCTGGCGTTTTCTATGCTGCAGCTTGTCTACGGGCCTCTTTCGGACCGCTTCGGACGCCGGCCCATCATGCTGGCCGGTATGGCGGGCTTCATTGTATTCAGCCTGGCCTGTGCGTTTGCGCAGTCCATTGCGCAGCTGATCACAGCACGCATTTTTCAGGGGATGGCGGCCGGGGCCGAGGCGGTTCTTGTTTATGCCATTATCCATGATTTATTTCACCAAACCGATCGCGTCCGGGCACTGGCGATATATGGAATGGTCATTGCCTTAACCCCGGCCGTGGCCCCCATTGTGGGCGGTTATTTGCATGTCTGGCTGGGGTGGCAGGCAAACTTTGTGCTGATCGCATTGACCGGGGCACTGGCGCTAGGGCTTATCTGGCGCCTGCTGCCGGAGTCTGCGTCTGCAGATAAAAATGGCCTGCAGCCGGTGATAATTTTAAAAGATTACGGTCGGCTGCTGGCAAACCGTAGTTTTATGAAATACGCGCTTATGGTCGGCGCCGGTTCCGGTGTCATTATGGCTTTTGTCACGGCCGGCCCGTTTATTCTCATTTCTTATTTCAACGTGGCCACCGAACATTACGGGCTGTATTTTATTATACCGGTATTTTCATTTATTGTCGCCAGCATGCTTACCCGTCAGCTTGCCGCTAAAATGAATATTGAAACACTGTTGCGCCTGGGACTGGCTCTGTCCGCGGTGGGCACGATTGCAATTACCGGACTGATATTCAGCAGCGTCCAAGTGCCCCTGAGCCTGTTTCTGGTTTTCGCGCTGATCGCCTTTGGGCTGGGGCCCGTGTTTGCCATCGCGCCCATGCGGGCGCTGGATTCTACTGATCGGCCGACTGGAGCGGCTTCCGCCATGGTGAATATGCTGCCAATGATGATGGGCGGATTGGCTTCTGTGAGCCTGAGCATCTTTCATGATGGCACCTCCCGACCGCTGGCAATGACAGTCATCGGATTGCTGTTCATTGCCGGCATTGCGTACTGGTTGGCATCAGAACGCTAAAAAGCCAGGTCGACTCTAGTTTCCGGGAGGAAAGATGCGGATTTTATCTTTTGGCAGGTGGAGACGGACGTTTTGTCCGGCGCAAAGATCCGTCCGGGGGGCCAGAACCACAAACACGCGATTTTGGCATTGGACCCAGATGCGGGTAGTGCCGCCCTCGAAGCTTGCTTTTTGTACCCGGCCCGGAAGACCCTGGGTTCCCTTGACGGAAATAAGGATGTCTTCGGGGCGGATGGTGGCGTTCAGTCGTTGGCCGTTGTCTGCCAGTTCCGGCGCCGCAACAGTGGCAAACGGCGAGTAATAGACACCATTTTTCAGCTGGCCTTCAAAAAAATTGCAGCCACCGAAAAATCGGGCGACTTCCGGATCCGCCGGCCGGTAGAACAGCTCCTGGGGATTGCCCACCTGGCGGATCCGGCCGTTTAGCAGCAGGCAGACGCGCTGCGACATCATCAGGGCTTCAGCCTGGTCGTGGGTGACAAACAGGGTGGTGATGCGGGTCTGGGCCTGGATATCCTGGATCAGCTCCCGCATTTGCTGGCGCAGGGTTGCATCCAGACTGCTCAGCGGCTCATCCAGCAGCAGGATGGCCGGCTGCAGTACCAGAGCGCGGGCCAGGCTGACCCTCTGCTGCTGGCCGCCGGACAGCTCATGGACTTTGCGGCGGTTCAGGCCGGTCAATTCCGTCAGTTCCAGAATTTTTTCAATCCGGCGGTGGACTTCAGCATTGCTACGCCCTTGCATTCGCAACCCGAAGCCGATGTTTTGCTCCACGTTCATGAACGGAAACAGCAGGTTTTTTTGAAACACCATGACCGCATTGCGTTTTTCCGGCGGCAGTCCATTTGCCAGCCGGCCGTCAATGAAGATTTCACCGGAGCGCGGCTGCAGCAAGCCGGCAACCGCCTTCAGGACCGTGGTTTTGCCGGCGCCGCTGGGCCCCAGCAATGACGCCATCTGTCCGTTTTCAACGGTCAAGCTGAAATCATGGACCACCGGTGTATGGTCGTAGTCGATGGTTATATTTTGCAACTTCAAATCACCCATTACCTTACCCCCGTGATGCTTCTGCCGCCCAGATAGCGGGCGCTGAACAGCAGCGCCAGCATTGCCGGCGCAACAAAAACGATACTGACCGCCGCAGCCACGGGCCGATCACCGCTTCCCATGAGCGCAAACAGCAGGATGGGAAGGGTGGCGACCTTCCCGCCGCCGATAATCAATGTGCTCAGGTACTGGCTCCAGGACAGCAGAAAAGCGAACAGTCCGGCCACTATGATGCCTGGAAATGTCAGCGGCAATGTCACCCGGACCAGCACTTTCCACGCCGGAGCACCCAGTGAACGGGCCTGCTCTTCGTAGGCCGGATCGTAGTTTGAGAATATCCCCCACATGACAAAGACCGCGTAAGGCAGGCAAAATGTCAGGTGCACCAGGACCACACCTAGAAAGCTTCCGGCCAGACCTATGATAATAAACCACAAATGCAGGCCCATGGCCACACACAACGGCGGTACGATCACTGGCAGGATCAATACCACCGCGACCAGGTCCTTGCCGCGGAAATCGAACAACCCCAGTGCCCGTCCTGCAGGCATGCCGATTCCAACCGAAATGCAAGAAACCGTTGCGGCCACCCCCACGCTTTGCCATAGGCCGCCGAGAATCTGGGTGCCGGCTGTGGAAAAAACATACTGCCAGGCCCGCAGTCCCCACTGGCGGGGCCACAGCTCCGGGTAGAACCAGCGGTCGCTCAGCGACCACATGACCAGAGGGACAAAGGGCAGCAGTACGACAACGATCACCCCGGCGGCGACCATATGGCGATGTCGGGTTTTCACAGTACCAGTCCCCGGTGACGGGCCGCTTTTGTCAGCAGCTGTGCGGCCACAACAGCCGCTATGATTACAGCTGCGATAATCAGTCCGATGGCAATTCCCTCGGGGCGCGCCATCAGATCCACGTCACTGTAGCTTTTATAGGCCCACACCGGCAACGTCATGGGATAGGTTTGCCCTAGCAGAAAAGGAACTTCAAACGCGCCGAAGGTATAGGCGAATACGATCAGGCAGGCGGCAGCCAGGCTGGGAAAAATGGTGGGCAGCGTAATGTGGAAAAACCGCTGGCGGCGGCTGGCCTTCAGGGTTTTACCCACTTCCAGCAGTTCCATGCCGGTGCGCCGAAGCACGGATAAAATCATCAGGGTGATGAAGGGGACTTCCTTCCAGACATAGGCAGTGAGCGTGCCGATGGCCCAGCTGTCATTTATCAGCAGGGGGAACGAAGCGGAGCTGTTAATCATGCCCAACTTCAAAGCAGCCCGGGACAACAGACCGGTGGGTGCCATCATGAACACCAGCGCCACGGCAATGACCAGGTGCGGCACGGTCAAAGGGATCTGAAATATAAAATGAACCACGCGCTGGCGCCGGGCCAGGGATGTCAGCACCAGTGCCATGGCGACGCTGATCAATGCGGCGGTTGCCGTGGAAGTCGCTGCGATATAAAAAGTCAGCCCCAGGCTGTAAAAAAAATCCGGGTCGCTCAGAACACCGGCAAAGTGCCGCAAAGTGAACATTTGCATGCCGGTCGCAGGCAGGTAACCCAGGCTTTGCACAAGACCCAGAACCAGACCACCGCCGAACAGAAGCGTGACCACCGCCAGTGCAGGCACCACCAGGCGGCCGATTACCAACAGGCCGGGATTCGGGCGGGTGCGTGCATTGCCTCTTGCATTGGCCGTGTCTGTGGTCATCGTCCCTTCAACACATGCTGATTCCAGCCTTTTTCCAGGCGAATCAAGATTTCAGAGGACGGTTCCGGAAGCTGATGGCTTTGCAGCTCGCTGCCGGGCAGTGTGGCAATGCCGCGGGGCAGGCCGCCAAATTTTTTCTGCCAGCTGTTGTCTAACCGCCCGATGTCAATGGCCGGGAAATCTCCCCAGACCCTGGAATCGGCCTTTTTAAGCTGGGCCTGCGGGGAGATCAGGAAATTGGCCACCACCATGGCGCCATGCCTGTGGGCGGCGTTAAACGGGATGGCCACGAAATGGGTGTTGCTGATGGTGCCTTTTTTAAAAACAAACGTGCGCACCGTTTCCGGATACAGCCCGTCGCTGATCATCTTGGAGGCTTCGGCCGGATGATAGCTGA
This sequence comes from Desulfobacterales bacterium, assembly GCA_029932495.1. Lineage (GTDB taxonomy): Bacteria > Desulfobacterota > Desulfobacteria > Desulfobacterales > JAFDCJ01 > JAFDCJ01. The sequence goes on along the minus strand of JAOZPY010000168.1, from coordinate 1,898 downwards.
TGGCAAAGTCCACCTCCCCGTCGGCCAGCAGATGGGCCAGCCGGATGGGGTTTTCGGGGTAAGTCCTGCCCTGCCGCCACAGGTAGGGGGAAAGGTCTTTCAAGATTTTATATGTTTTGGCGGCCGCCCGGGTAAAGCGGGCGGCATCAAATTTTTTCTGCCAGGACGGCACATCGCCTGAAGCATAGTAAAACACGTGTCGCACGAAAGCCGACCCCGTAAAGTCCGGTGGCGCGGGATAGGTGAAACGTCCCGGGTGGTTGCGGATCCAGTCCAGCAGGCCCCCCATGGTTCTGGGCGGATTGGGCACCCGTGCGGAATCGTAAATCATGACCACCTGGGCGCTGCCCCAGGGCGATTCCAGCCCCTGCACCGGTTCGCCGAAATCATTTTTAACCGAAGGACGCGTCCAGTCCACCAGTTTTTGGTTGGGCAGCATGTCGGCAAAGGGCCCGTAGAGCAGGCCGTTTTTTTTACAGGTGCGAAAGTTTTCCCCGTTGATCCACATCAAGTCGACTTCGCCGTCCGTGTTTTTGCCGGCCTGTTTTTCAACCAGCAGTTTGCTGATCACGGCGGCGATATCTTTAACCGGCACCTGGCGCAGTTTAACCCCGTAAAGTCCCTGTACCTGCGGTGCCACGTAACCATTGACGTAAGCATTGGTGGAAGGAAAGCCCCCCCACATGAACCAATCCACTGTCTGGCCCCGGGCGCGTTTTAAAATCTCCGGCCAGCTCAAGGCATGTGCCTTAAGCGCCATGCCCGGACCGGTGAAAATAACAAAAACTACCATGATGCTCAGCCACAAAGCGGCCCATAATTTGGATCTGTTGGTGTTCATAGGTGTTTGCCTTCGATGGATATACAAATGGTTCCCAGCCGGGATTAAAGCAATTGCCTCGAAAAGAGGGTTGTATATTCTGTCGGCTGAATTCGACTGGCCTTACATGGAAATTGCTCCAGCGGTGTTTTACTTCCCGGCACTTTACCGCAGGAGCCATAGCAGGTTATCGGCAAAGGCGCTGCCTGTTGAACTGTCAACTCCTGCCGGCCGCTGCTGACTTGCGGATATGTGCGGCTATTTCTACGGCAAACTCAGAGCATTTGACTTCCCGGGCAGATTTGATCTGGCGGGCCAGGTCATAGGTGACGGTTCCGGCTTGAATCGTTGCCTGAAGCGCCTGGCGGATCAACTCCGAAGATTCGCGCCAGCCAATATGCTCGAGCATCATGGCCCCGGACAGGATCAGCGAGCTGGGGTTGACCTTGTCCAGACCGGCATATTTGGGGGCCGTGCCGTGAGTGGCTTCAAAAACTGCACAGCGGTCGCCGATGTTGGCCCCTGGTGCCATCCCCAACCCTCCCACCTGGGCTGCCAGGGCATCGGAAAGGTAGTCTCCGTTCAGGTTGGGCGTGGCAATCACCTGGTACTCATCGGGTCGCAGCAGGACCTGTTGAAACAGCATATCGGCAATACGGTCCTTGATGAGCACCCTTCCAGGCGGAAATTTGCCCCGGTAGTCGTCATAAAGTTCTTTTTCGGTGATGATGTGATTGCGGAATTGCTCCCGGGCGATTTCGTATCCCCACTGGGCGAAGGCACCCTCGGTGAACTTCATGATGTTGCCCTTGTGCATCAGCGTAACGGACGAATAGCCGTTGTCAATGGCATGGGCGATGGCGCGGGCCACCAGCCGCTTGGTCTTTCGTTCGCTGATGGGTTTGATACCCAGCCCGGCATCGGTCGGCAGGTCGGTGCCCATCTGTTTGTTGAGAAAGTCACGCAGCTTTTCGGCAGCCGCACTGCCGGCTTGAAATTCAATGCCGGCGTAAAGGTCCTCGGTGTTTTCCCGAAAGACCACCATATCGATTTTTTCCGGGTGCTTCATGGGGCTGGG
>JAOZPY010000167.1 GCA_029932495.1 Desulfobacterales bacterium | reverse complement strand
CCCACGCATGCAGGTTGAAATCGGTCGCGCCTACCGGGCCGCCGCTGCCGATTCCAATGACAGTGTCCGGCTGATCGCGGCCACAAGCAGACAGTTGCAGGATATCAACGGTCAACAGGTTTTGGATAAAGATTTTTTTGACTGTATCAATGAGGTGACGATTCTGCTGCCCGCCCTCAGAGAGCGCAAGGAGGATATTTGTCTGCTGATCAACCACTTTCTGGATCAGTTCAACAGGGATCGTGAAAAAAAAGTTTTGAACGTGTCGGCCGAGGCCCTGGACCTGTTGCTGCGCTATAACTGGCCGGGGAATGTCATCCAGCTGGAAAATGTCATTGAAAGGGCGTTTGCCCTTGGAGTGGATTTGACCATTGAGGTCGATGATCTTCCGGCGGAGATTAAGACGTTTGGCGAGGTCTCGAAGATCAATTAGTGTCCATCCACAAACGGCATCTTTTGGCCCGCAGCGGCGTTTTCGCTCTTTTGAAATCCTCGACATAGCACACACTATGCCTGCGGTTTCAAAATCGCTCATGCCTTGCTCCGAACCAAAATCTACCATTTGTGGACGGACACTGTGTCCATTCAGAAAAATCGGCAGCGATCCGCTGGGACCATGACGGTCAAGCCCGACGGGTCGCTGCCTGCCACGCTTCCACCTTTCCTGCATAAGCCGGCTAAAATGGTTGAAAGTGGGCCAAAACGGGTATCCCCCGGCTGTTGCAAGCCTTGACGGAATTGTGTTGTTTGACCATTTAACGGTTCCAGTAAACACCAATGGTATTATTCAAGTTATCGGCATTTATCGGAAAAGCTTGATGAATTTTCCTGCCCCTTGGGGGGTGGAGATCATCTTTAAGACTTACGGAAATGCGATCTCCGGATGGGACAGAAGCGCCAGGGGTTATGGCTTCGATGGCGGGGCCAGTCTGAGCTTCTGGCCGGGATGAATGGACACGCCGGGTCCGATATTGTTGTAACGCTGCAACTGTTTGACCGTCAGCCCGTAACGGCGCCCGATGCGGTAAAGGGTTTCACCGGCCCGCACCTGGTGATATTGCGGCCGCTTTTTTGCGGACACGGTTTTTGCCGGCCTTGCGGCTTTTCGCGAAGCCGGTTTGCCGGGTGTCGCAAGATGGTCCGTTTGTTTGTGCAGAATACCCAGTTCTTTTATGACTTGATCGAGCTGCGTGTTCACCGTAGTTTCAAATTGGTCCAGTCGCCGGCTGAGGGTGTCGAATTTTTCCTGCTGCTTGTCAAGACGGGTCAGCGCCTGGTCAATGACGCCGATGGTGGCCAGCCTTTTTTCGAGCTGCCGGATTTTCGCTTCCATGGCTTGCAGTTGGTCTGCATCGGCGCTATTTCGCGGGGTGATCAGCATCACGGATACAACAACGATCAGGATAAGAATGGTCACGCCGCCGATAATATAGGGCAGCAGGGGCTTTTTAGGGTCGATGTCCCGGCCGTTGTCAAAATTGTCTTCCCGGCTGTAATCATCAGGGTTGCCCTCGTCATCGTCCCGACGGATCACAAAATCGTCATGGTTGTCATTATGCGGGTCGGCCATGTTTTTTACCTTTCATTGTTGTTGCATGCATGCGTCCCTTGATAATCCCATTTTCAGACAAAGGCAACAACAAATATAAAGCCTCAAATCCTATTGTGGGCATCGCTGTTTTTCAGCTCCCAGCGGGCGAATACCACCATGGCAGCCATGGTGACCAGGAAATACCATGGGAACCATGCCATGGACTTTACAAACACGAGATTTTCGATAGCCTGGCGGCCGATGCCGGGATGAGATGCGATGATTTCCGGCCGTAAAAATGCCAGCAACAGTGAATACAGCACGCCGATGAGACCATAGGCCAGGTTAAACGACAGCCCTTTGAAACTTAGCACCGTCGCGCGCTGGTGCGAGTCCGTAATACGGTTTAGGTAGTGGCTCTGGAAAAAGCGACCCAGATACATGACGCTGGAAAGCAATGCCACCGGAATCAATCCAACCACTGGAACGAAAAAGGTCATTCCGATCAATCCGGCCGCAGTAACCGCAACCATGACACCCAGATTATAGGCCGGCGAATTTTTTTTTACCATTTTTAAAGCCAGCCGGGGGATAAAAAGTCCCAGCAGGGCGAATCCCGATCCGATCAAGCCAAAGGAGGCCTCGGGCAGACTGATGAGGCGGTAGTACTGACTGCCCAGGGTGATGATCATACGCACGCAGTTGTCAAACAGCAGCCCCGCCATAATGACCACCAGAGCAAAAGGGGTTTTCAATATCCATCCGCCGGCCTTAAAGGTCAGCTGCAGGGCTTCGAAGATCGAGTTTTTACAGCCTTCGGCCCGGGTGCAGCCGCCGTTGGGCGCTGTCTGCGTTTCGCGCATTCTCAGCGTGGTCAACAGGGTCAGACCGGCCATGACGAAAGTCAGATACAGCGGAAAGCGCAAGGTCATCTGCTGGGTCAGTGAAACGCCTATTCCCAGCCAATCAACCAATCCCTGCATCAGGGCTGGGTCATAAACCGCCGCTCCCAGGCTCATCGCCCCGATGGTTGCCATGGACTGAATCCGCATTTGTTTTTCCAGCACCAGGGGCCAGTCCCCGGCTTGTCCCTCTTTTTTCAGACTGTCATAGGCAAGGGCCTCGTCCGCCCCGCTGGCGGCGGCCTCCGCGGCGCCGCTCAAAACGCGGTTGATCATAAAGACCATAAAAAGCAGACTGGCGTTTCCCAGAGGCACCAGGCACAGCAGCCCGATTTCAACCACCATCAGCACCCCGGTGACGACCAGCAGGTTTCGCCGGCCAAAAGTGTCGGCCAGGGCGCCCGATGGGACTTCCAGCATGACGATGGATGCAGCCCAGGCGGCATTGAGAAGGGCGAATTGCTCCAGGCTTAGCCCGAAATCCAAAAACAGGATTGTAAAAACGGGATAATAGAAGCGGGCATTAAAAAATACGCGAAAAGCGATAAACAACCGAACATTGCGGATTGCAAACGGTGATTTGCCCGCGGCGGTGGCGGCAGATGATGAATCATTCAAGAAATTTGTCTCCGGCGGTTACGATTGGCGCGTGTGATATGCACTTTGGCCGCGATTAAGATAGACTATTAATTGGTATAAGGCAATCGGGAGTTTTATAATCCCGAAACGCTGAACCCTGAACCGCCCCACCTGGGTACTGTAAAAACCCGGGAATTTCAAACCGGCTGGGGCTGTTAACCTGGTATGGTCAGGGTAAAACGTGGGTCAGGTCAATGCGCAGCAGGGGGGCAAAGCGCCCTTCGGAGGATATATAGAGGAAGCGGCCGTTTTTGCCGAAACACAGCGCTTCCTGTTGCCAGAGTACGGGGAATGTCACGGCTTTCGGCGCTTGCAAGAAGATGCTGGACCCGGGTTGTATGGCTCGACGTATGAACAGGTATGCCCGGTTATAGGTTAATATGGCGCCGGTATCGGCCTGGCGGGAAATGTCCATGGCTGTCGGCATTGTAATGCCTGCAACCGGCCCGCAGCGGCGAGCGACGGCGGGGGCCGGCCCTGGAGTCAGCACGAGCGGCAGTTCATAGACAACGGGAGGCAATGTACGTTTGGTGAGCAGCAGAATTTTGTGTTGGGACACATCCACGGCGACGGCTTCGCAGTCCCGCGGGCCGTCTTCATAGGTGAAACGAATTTGGGCGATGATCCCCACCGTGGCGCCGGGGTCAAACCGTGGGCCGGTCAGCAGGGGTTCTGCGATAATATAAAGGCTGCATTGCCTGCGCCGGGAGTGGTTGTCTCCGGTATCGGCAATCAATAGGTAATCGCCGGGCCCCAGGCTAAAGGAGGCGATGTCTTCCCAGTCCTGGTTGCGGGCGCCGGTAACGCGGACATAACCGTGATCGGCACCGTTGGCACCCACGGCAAAAATCAGCGGCGGGTGGCCGCTATCGTTGATGGCCCACAACAGCCGGTCGTTACACTGCGAGGCGGCCAGGCCGCTTAATTCATCAAGACCGGCGGCGGCAATTTTCCCCACCCGGCGGGCATGCCCATGCTGATTACCGTTTGCAGGGATGTCGGCCAGGCAGACTGCAGGCCGCAAAAGGCCCCAGAAAAAAAGAGTTAAGAAAAACAGGCGCCAGGATAGCCAGGGCATGGATTGCAGGACCTATTTGGAAAAAATATGATCCAGGTTTTCCAGGTCATTGATCCGTCGCCAGCTTCCGCCGCCCGTTTCCACTTCACGGCGCCAGTTCTCCACCCGGTCCTGGTATTTTTTGGGGTCAATGTTGTCCGAACGCAGCTTCGTCACGTTGAGGGCGATCACATTGAATCCCGTCAACTGGAAGGCGATGTTGCGTTTATAGCCCTTGGCCAACTCCTGCTTTAAATCGGAGAAAATAAGAATATATTTGCGGCCCGCTTCCTGTTCATTAAGATATTCAATGGCCTGCAGGATCCCGCCCGAAATGTCGGTATATTTGCTGCTTTTAACCGATGCGACAAAATCGTTGATGGTCTTTTGAAAGACGCGTTTCTGGTTGTTGGCCACCGAGGGCCGACCGTCAAAGGTCATTTTGGCGATAATATCCTTTTCACTGAAACTGCCGGTGTCGATCCGGGCCACCGCCAGGGTGTCCCCCGGCTGGAGGACGCCTAGCAGGTAGTTTAAAATCGATTGGGCTTTTTTCAATTCCAGCGCATAGGTGCCGGACGTGTCAAGCAGCATGTACACCCCCTTGGAGTGACTTTTGGGATCCGAACAGCCCACCATAAATACGGCCAGCGTGATGATGGTGATAACGATGAATCTTTTCATTCCGGGGGCTCCTTGTATTCAATGGTATCGTTGAGATTATCCACGGCTTTTTGCGTGATCGTGTTGTCGTCTTCAAAAAGATCCTGCGGGGCAGGTTCCTTTTTTTTGTTTCGTGGGCCGGTCAGCACACTTTCCAGCCAGATGCCCGGGAAAATAAGCAGATCATACAGGTTGATGACCAGTCTTCCGGTGTAGTAGCCGATATTGCCGAGCAGCCGCAATAAAAATGCCAGTGATTTCAAGGCCCCGGCGGTGACGATGCCTAGTACCGTGCGTGAAGAGGAAATGAAAGATTCCAGTGGGATGGCCACGAAAGCCAGGGCAAAAGGCAGGATGAAGCCCATGACCATTTGACCGATGGTGGGAATCATACTGGTCATTACCCGGGCCTGCTCAACTCCGGCAAGGGTTTGCCGCAGGGTTTCCATGTCTTGGGCGATGCGGTCGCGCATGAATGCCAGGGCGGACTCCACGCCCGCCAGGACCGCCAGCAGGCCAAAGGTGATCCAGATCATCCGGTGGCGCATCTTGTCGTCCATGCTGCCGATGATGGGAAAAAGGCGGGTGATGCGCAAAGATTCCATCAAGAACAGTCCCATGGTCAACTCCACAAGAATGATGACCAGGCCGGCGACATCCGATGTTTTGTAAGGACCGATGAAACTAGCGCCGCCAACCATTTCCGACATGGGCAGTGCAATCAAATTGAAGTTGATCAGCGCCCCGCCGAAAGCGATGCTCAGCACCAGCCCGGAAATGAAAAATTGGGTCAACGAGGACGAGGACAGCATTCGGGCGGCCCTGTCCGTCTGCTGACGGATTTGATCATATTCATCCATGTAGCGATCGATGCTCTTGGCCCGCTGGTTCAGACCGGCAATGGCTTTGCTGATGTCGTTGAGGCTTTTTTGAACCTTGCGCCAAACCGGCAGCATTTTGTTTAAAATGGCATGTCGCGAAGCGCTGGAGTTGCGGTAATTGTCGATGGCACTTTTATGCTGCTCGGTCAGCGTGCGATTGATTTCTCCGAGCATGTTGGCGACCATGGTATCACCGCTATGCTCGATTTTGGCAATCGATTCGATGACCGGTATCCAGTTGGGAAGCGCAGGAGTGACATCCGCGCTTTTGCTGTAGTCCTCATCCAGCCGGGTGATCAGCTCCGAAGCCTGACGGTGAAGATTCGGATATCCCTCCAGATCCCGGATTACGGCGGCATTGATGCGGTCGAATTCCCTTTCCACCAGTCGTTCGGCATTTTCAAGTCCGGCGGCCATCAACACTTCCCGGTTGCGCTGGGTCAGCTTTTTTTCAGCGGAGAGCACTGAAGCCGCTGTCAGCCGCATGGCGTTGTATATAATCCTGCTCAGAGAAGCCACGGCACGATGAAATGGTTTGCGGGCAAAATACAGGGCGGCGAGCAGCAAAACGATCCAGATCAACATGGACAAAAACGGGTTTGATGTAATGCTGAGCATGTTGGCAAATGGCATGGTCACCTCCGATTGCTTGAGCATCGCGGAATTTTCACCCGCCGATGAAAACCCGGATTTTCAATTTATCTTGGTAT
>JAOZPY010000166.1 GCA_029932495.1 Desulfobacterales bacterium | reverse complement strand
TATATCACCGATGAGTTGAAAACCTTTGAAATGAAGGCCTTGGGGGCTGAAGATCGACGCGCGGCTCTGGAATATGAAATATTTAATGAAATCCGGGGGCATGTCACCCGCAAAAGCTCGTACATCTTGAATGCGGCCCGTTTCCTGGCACAACTTGATTGCCTGACCAACCTGGCTGAAATTGCTGCCCAGAATGATTACCACCGGCCGGAAATTACCACTGACGGTGTTATTTCCATCACTGACGGACGCCACCCGGTGGTTGAAAAAATGATCACCGGTGAACGCTTTGTCCCTAACACCATTCAGCTCGACAACCATCAAAACCAGGTACTGATCATTACCGGCCCGAACATGGCCGGAAAATCGACGGTGCTGCGCCAAGTGGCGTTGATGGTTATACAGGCTCAGATGGGGGGATTTATTCCTGCCGCCAAAGCCTCCATCAGCATAACGGACCGAATTTTCACCCGTGTCGGCGCCCTGGACAATCTTTCCCACGGCCAGAGCACTTTTCTGGTGGAAATGCAGGAAACCGCTAACATCCTGAACAACGCCACCGCAGACAGTTTGGTGATCATGGATGAAATCGGCAGGGGAACCAGTACCTTTGACGGACTGAGCATCGCCTGGGCCGTGGCAGAGCACTTGCACGATCTGGGGGGCAGGGGAGTTAAAACGCTTTTTGCCACCCATTATCACGAGTTAACGGAACTTGCGCGCACCAAAGAACGGGTAAAAAATTTCAACATTGCGGTCAAAGAATGGAATGATGAAATAATTTTTTTAAGAAAACTCGTGGAAGGCGGCACCAATCGGAGCTATGGGATCCAGGTAGCCCGACTGGCCGGAATTCCCGCCCAAGTAATTCAGCGTGCCAAAAAAATCCTGGCCGGCATCGAACAGGAGCACTCCGGGCTATCTGACTATGTGCCGGAAGGCGATGATAACCAAATGTCGAAGCACTCCCCAGTACAATTGGATCTGTTTGGAAAAACTGAAAATATTATTTTGGATAAACTGCAGAGGGCCGATCTGTCGCGGATGACCCCTTTGGAAGCACTAAATTTTTTAAACGAACTGCAGCAAGAGGCGAAATCAAAACCCTGACGATTTTGACAACCAGCTTTGCTCGTAGTAGTATTTAATTAAAAATCTGGGAAGATAGCAGGATTGAAAGCTATCTGGCTGGAAGCTTTTCAAAGGAGGCAATCCCTTTTTAGCCTTATTGCTTCACAGCCTCCTGGCCTTCTGGCTGCCGCAGGCGGTTTGCCTTGAACCTGAAACCTTGAACCCTGAACCTTTTGAATATGCTTCGAAAAAAGATCCTTAGCGTGTTTTTGCTGCTGGCTTATCTGGGTGTCGGCATTTTTGCAGCCACTTCTGTGCATGCCCTGACAGCAAGACAGGCTTACTACAAGGCGGAGGACTGTTACAAGAAACTGCGCAATTCTTCCGTAAAAAAGAAATACCGTGAAAACTGGCTGCGGTGCATTGAAAAATTTCAACTGGTCTACCGGTTGGATCCTGGTGGGCCTTGGGCACCTGCCGGCCTTTACATGTCTGGTTATCTTTATCAGCAACTGGCCAGGCTTTCGGGGAAAAAGGGTGATCGGCACGAGGCTGTCGATATTTACCAACGGATTCTCAAGCGTTATCCCCACAGTCGATATCGACAAAAAGCCGCACTTCAGCTCCGGGCCCTGGCGTCCGGCAAAACATCAAGCGCCGCTTCGCTTGCCATGCGCTCCAATCCCGACACCGGGAAAAGTGCTGAGCAGATGTATCGGGATGCCGAGGCGTGTTACAGCCGCCTGCGGAAAAGTCCTGAAAAGGTAAAATACCGGCACAACTGGCTGCGGTGTAGCGAAAAGTTTCAGGCGGTTTATCGGGAAAATCCGTCCGGACCGTGGGCTGCCGCGGGTCTTTACATGACGGCCAAATTGCACGCCGACCTGTACGGCTATTCGCGCAGCAAAGGCGATCTGCGTGCAGCTTATAATGATTATCAGCAAGTTATCGCTGAGTTCCCGGACAGCCGCTACAAGGTCAAGGCGAGTTTGCTGATCAAGGACATGCCGATCTGGGCGAAGACTCCATCTGCCGTTTCAAATGCAACGGTCGCCGGAACCCGACGCACTGGCGCCCAAGGTTCTGCAATTGGTACAAGACAGCTGTCTGTTGGAAGGCGACGTTATTCCTCCGGTGGTATGGTGACGGTAAACAATCTGCGTTACTGGTCCAATCCCAATTATACCCGGGTGGTCATCGATGCCAGCGCTGCTACAAATTTTGAAAGCCATCTGCTGAGAAAGGATCCCTCTCGCAACAAACCCCAGCGACTGTACATTGACCTATACCGGAGCCGGTTGGGGCCCGATGTCAAGACCATCATCCCCATCAATGACGATCTGCTGCTGGATGCCCGTGCCGGTCAATACAAGAAAGATTCGGTACGGGTCGTGATGGACATTAAGTCTTACAAGACCTATAAAATTTTTTCACTGCGGGATCCATTCCGCATTGTCATCGATGTCTGGGGGACCGGCAATGGTAGCAAAGCCCGAACCAAACGTTCGCAGATCACAGTCGGCAAAAAGGGCAAACTTCCTGCCAGCGCATTGGCCAAACAACTGGCACTGGGAGTTAGCCGTATTATTATTGATCCCGGTCATGGCGGACGGGATTACGGTGCCCCCGGATATCTCAAAGGGGTACACGAAAAAAAAGTGGTACTTCAAATCGCCCGACGACTGGCCAAAATGCTTCGCAGCCAGTTGAAATGCCAGGTGATAATGACCCGTAACAGTGACAGGTTTCTAACCTTGGAAGAACGCACAGCCATTGCCAATACTAAGAATGCAGACCTGTTCATTTCCATCCATGCCAATTCCAACCGGGATCGCAGGGCTTACGGCATCGAAACATATTTTTTAAACTTGGCTACCGATGATGAAGCGATCCGGGTGGCCGCAACTGAAAATGCCACTTCCACTAAAAACATCAGCGACCTGCAGACCATCCTTTCCGATTTGATGCAGAATGCCAAAATCAATGAATCCAGCCGTCTGGCCGGTGATGTCCAGGTTGCCATGATAAGGCATCTGAGAAACAAACGTTACAGCCGCATTAAGGACAAAGGGGTCAAGCAGGCCCCCTTCTATGTTCTTCTGGGCGCTCAGATGCCCGCCATCCTGGTGGAAACCTCTTTTATCAGCAATCCCCGGGAGTGTAAACGGCTCATTGACCCCAAGTACCAGCAACGGCTGTGCGAGGCCATTGTTGACGGGGTTCGACAATACATCCGGGATACCACGCCTACCGCCTTGATGCGAAAACCTCCCGCCAGAGGTTCCAGCGGATAGCGGCTTTCAACAGCAAACAGTAAAAAAAGAACCCTGAAAGGACGAACCGCGAATATCCAACATTGTGAATGGCAAAAAAGGATGAAAGAGGCTTGCTGATGTTTCTTGCTGGCGGGAGGCATTCTCACTTTTTCAACAAATCGCTATGACGGTAAAAAATCATTCGACGGGACCGGCCATCAATCCATACCTGATACTGGTGCTGGGGGTGGTCGGGGTGTCGACTGGATCGATTTTTGTCCGTCTGGCGGCTGCTCCGGCCTTGGTCACTGCCGCATATAGGGTAGGGCTGGCATCGCTGATTCTGGCCCCTGTTGCCTTGTGGAAGGCCCGGCAGGAACTGAGCGCCTTGTCAATGCGCGATTTCAGGCTTGCCATGCTCTCCGGACTTTTTCTCGCCCTGCACTTTGCTACCTGGATTTCTTCACTGGATTATACAGCTATTGCCAACAGTGTCGTGCTTGTAGACACCATTCCGTTATGGGTGGGCCTGCTGACGCCAATGATATCGAAAGATCGACTGAGTAGGACCACGATTATCAGCATCGTCATCAGCGTCATCGGAGGGGCCATTGTCGGCCTGGGGGATTTTGCCGTTGGCGGCCGGGCACTGTGGGGGGACTTCTTGGCGGTTGTAGGGGCTATCTGCGCTGCTTTTTACCTGTTGCTCGGGCGTAGTCTGCGGCGAAAACTTTCCTTGCTATCTTATGTATTTGTCTGCTACGGGGCAGCTACAATTATTTTATGGTTGGTGGTGATTATGTTAGGCTATCCGATTGTCGGCTACAGCTCCAAAACCATGATGGCCTTCTGGGCCATGGCGCTGGTCTCCCAGATCATGGGCCACTCCAGCTACAACTGGGCACTGAAATGGTTCAGCACCGGCTTGGTGGCGGTGGCGCTGCTGGGTGAACCTGTGGGGAGCACGATCCTGGCATATATTATTTTCGGCGAAGGATTGACCTGGTCAAAATTTATCGGTGGAGTGGTTATTTTATCGGCAATTTATATCGCGGCCGCAGGGGAAAAAAGTGGGTAGTTTTCAAATTGACAAAGATGCAGCAATGCTTTATCCAACTGGATGACTATGAAGCCGGGAAGCTGGGAAGCTTTTTAAAGGATACAATCTTTTTTAAGCCTTATAGCTTTATGGCCTTCCAGCTTCCTTATTAGCAACTTACAAAGCGGAGGTCAAAATGGCATACGAAAGCATTATTTACAACGTAAAAAACGAAATTGCGACCATCACATTTAACCGACCCAAAGCGCTCAACGCCCTCAACCAGGCGCTGCTCGGCGAACTTTCTGCAGCGCTGGATGAAATTGCCGCCGATGAGAATATCCGGGTTCTTATTCTCACCGGGGCAGGGGATAAAGCATTTGTGGCTGGCGCGGATATCACCGAACTGGCAACTTTCAATTCCTTGCAGGCCAAACATTTTGCTGCCAGGGGGCATGCCATTATCAACAAGTTGCAACAACTGCCCATTGCCGTAATTGCCGCTGTAAATGGATTTGCTCTGGGCGGCGGCACTGAAATTTCCATTGCCTGCGACTTTATTTATGCCGCTGACAATGCTAAATTTGGACAGCCCGAAATTAATCTCGGAATCATCCCGGGTTTCGGGGGCACCCAGCGGCTGCCCCGCTTGATTGGCAGCAATATGGCCAAGGAACTTATTTTTACCGGGAAAATGATTTCCGCCGAACAGGCCCTTCGGCTCGGACTGGTTAACCGGGTTATACCCGCCGAGAAACTCATGGAGGAGGTCATGCAAACCGCCGGTGAAATTGCCACCAAGGGCCGGGTTTCCCTGCGTGAAGCCAAACAAGCCATCAACGCCGGAATGAACGTGGATCTGGCCTCCGGCTGCAGAATCGAAATCGATGCCTTTGCCCTTTGCATGGCCAGCCCGGATTCCAAAGAGGGCACCGGCGCTTTTCTGGAAAAAAGACCGGCGAAGTTCAAGGGCCGCTTGACGGAGTAAGCGCAAAGGGCGTCGCGTATACCGCCGGAGGCGTAAAGAGGGAAATCGGGTTTATTGATGGAAAAAAACAAAACCTATTTTCAGCTGGTATATGGCATCGTGCTGGTTCTAGTCGGGATCGGGGTTTTTTTCCGCATTCCCCAGGTGATGCCTAGAATCAAAGCCATCGAGTATTTTGCTCCTGTCATCGGGTTCATTTATTTTTCTCTTTATTTGCTCGGAGCTTTGCTGGTGTTTGGGGGTGCCAGAAAGATCTTTGAGCAGGCCAGAAAGCTGAGGGGGAGGAGATGCAGCAAAGCAAAAGATGAAAACTGACAGGTCGGACATCGAGCATTGATCGTCCAACAACGAACGTCGAATAAGAAAAACTATTTTTGGCCCATTTAACGGGGACCTGTTAATGCCTCCAGCCGCGTTGGGGGCATTTTAATTCTGTTCAGCCTGCTGAAATTTCTCCAGTTGCCGCTGGTAATAGGGACGATTTTTGGTGGCCAAGGATAGTGCCCGCCGGGCGGCATCAACGGCCCGGGTAACCATCTGGTTTGCAAAATAGCTTTGCGCCAGGGTATCCCAGATATGCGGCAGGTTTTCAAGCTCAACAGCCTTGCGGGCCAGGGTCAGTGCGCGTCTGGGGTTGCGGATGCGCGGATCTTCACAGGTGGCATACAGCCAGGCCAGGTTGTTGAGCACCTGGGCGTTGGCCGGTTCCAAGGCCAGTGATTTTTCATAGGCATCCCTTACGCCCTCGTAATTTTTACTGTTATAGAAGATATCGCCCAGCAGACTGTATAAATTCGGATTGCCAGGTGATTTTTCAAGCTCCCGCATGATGACTTTTTCCAGAAAGCGATTGTTGACCTGCTCTCCGAGGACACCCATATTGAGCTGGTAGCCCGCCACCCCCAGTAGCAAGAAACTTGCCACAAAGACGGCGATGCCTTTTTTTACCTTGCGGTCCTGCCTGGCGATCCAGGAGGGATCACTTTCACATTTTTTAAGATAGTCGATACGCTGCTGGATGCTGAAGTGATGCCAGTTGGG
>JAOZPY010000165.1 GCA_029932495.1 Desulfobacterales bacterium | reverse complement strand
GCTGGAAACCTGGCCGACACAGGCATGCAACATCTCCGGTCCGTTACGAATACCGCAAAATCCATTGACCAAAACAGGAGCGAAGCCGTAAGGGGCCAACAGTGACTGCAACCTGGCAACCTGGGATCGACTGCGGCATACGATCAGGGTACGGCAGCCGGCCTGCTGTTGGCTCGCCAGCCATTCGATCAGGGGCCGGAAGAGCCGGTTTTTATCCCGGAAGCGCTTCAACTCCATGCCAAGCGCCTCATTGTCTTCAACCGCCGGATGGAATACGAAAGCCTCGGATTTCCCGCTTGACGGAGAAACCGCGATTATTTTAAAAACCAGAGGGCTTTTGCCGTCAATAAAGGCGGCCGCCCGGGTCCATTCCAGATAGAGCTGTGCGGGTTCCACACACAGTTTTTTATCCTTGCGGGAAAGCGCAAAGTTATCTGCGATTCGTTGATGGGTTTCAGCGGCGGCTTTTTCCAAATCTTCAGGGTTAACAGTGACAAAAAGTGCATTTGCCGGAAAATAATCGAACAGGGTTTCCAGTTCGGGGTAAATCAGGGGCATCAGGCCTTCAATGCCGGCAAAGCCTTCGTCTTTTGCAATATTTTCGATCAGTTTTCTAATATGGGACACGGGAACATCCAGTTCGGCGGCCCGGGCCCGGATACGGCGAAAGATATCGGGCAGCATTTCCTTATGCACGATAACCTCTTTTGCCGGCAGGATGATGGCCTCCTGGATGGAGTCTGTTGTTCGTTGACTGGCCGCCGAAAAAAATCGTAATGATTCCACCATATCACCGAAAAATTCGACCCGCAGCGGTTGCTGATACAACGGGCAGAAGATGTCGATGATTCCACCCCTGACGCTGAAGTCCCCCGGTTCTTCGACAATGGCTGTTTTACTGTAGCCACCGGAAATCATTTTACGAATCAGATCCTCACGCTCAATTTCCTCGCCCTCACAAAGCAGTTCGGCAAAGCGACTGATTTCCTGCCGGGGAATAATTTTTTGCAGCAGGGCATCCACGGTGGTCACCACAATCGGTGCGACAGTCGATTCGAGCAACTGGTAAAGAACACGGATACGCTGACCGGCGGTTTCATTGTGATAGGAAATAAATTGATATGGCAAAATGTTGTAAGGAGGGAAAAACAGAACGGGCACATCCTGATCGTCCAAAAAAAATCTCAGGTCCTCCTGCAGGCGTTGTCCCTGCGTGACCGAGGGCACGATTACCAGACAAAATGACCGTTGCCGGCGGTAAAGCCGGGACAGAAGATAGGCCCTCTGGGATCCGTCAAGTCCGAGGCATTCGATGCGCCGGGTGCGCCCGCTGAAAACATCCAGCAGCGTTTCAACTGAATTTAGCTCTTGATTTTGTAACATAAATCTCTTAATTAGGTTTATCTAGTGTCCGTCCACAAGTGGTAGATTTTGATTCGGAGCAAGGCATGAGCGATTTTGAGACCACAGGCATAGTGTATGCTATGTCGAGGATTTCAAAAGAGCGAAAACGCCGCTCCGGGCCAAAAGATGCTATTTGTGGTTGGACACTAAAGCCGACGTAGCTCAGCTGGTAGAGCAGCTGATTCGTAATCAGCAGGTCTGCGGTTCGAATCCGCACGTCGGCTCCAGAATTATCCAGGGGTATCACCTATCCGCTGCAAACGGATAGGTGACACCCCTACAGATAAATCGACAAGCCCTTTCCTTATCTTTTATCCTTTTGCCTTTGTCCTTTATCCTTTGACCTTTTGCCTTTTTTAAAACCTTGAACCCTGTACCTTTTACCCTGTACCTGCGCCGCGCAGGCGCTATTTTTCCTATCTTAAATGGAAATGAAAAAAAATCAATGCCCGACCGCCGGATTTCGCATGGCGGACTGTGCCGACTGTATTTGTTAACAAGTTTCTTGACATAAATACGAATTCCGTATATTCTTAATAGTTACAGGAGGTTCTAGATGTCATTCTCCTGTATCGACTCAGATGCAATGAAATTGCGCACAACTGTGGCAAAATAAAAAAATTTATGATCTTCAGGTCATGGAAGACCGTAATGCAAAAAATCTTAGTGATCTCCAGGAGAAAAGAAAATGACGGAACCCGACGATCTGCAGTTGAAAGCCGAAATCGATGAAATCATGAAACATGTCGATAACATCATGAAAGAAGTTGAAATTGCTATTCCACCCGCAGAAAACAATTCGCAATCACCCGGTGAATAATACACCATCGCGAACGACAGGTTTTTTCGAGGAGGGCCCATGGCTTTGACCAAAAATGATATTGTTGCTGCTGTTCACGAACTCGGATTTACGAAAAAAAAATCCGTCGATGTCGTCGAAATCCTGCTGGAAACCATCAAGAACACCCTGGAAAAAAGTGAGGATGTCTTGATTTCGGGATTTGGCAAATTTTGCGTCAAGCAAAAGCGCCAGCGCAGAGGTCGCAACCCGGCCACCGGACAAGATCTGATGTTACGGCCGCGCAAGGTGGTTACCTTTAAATGTTCGGGAAAATTAAGAAACAAAATCAATGAAATAGAACATGCAGACTAACCCTCTGCGTTCTGATAAACCGTAGGCCGGAGGTAAAACATTGATAATCCCCTTTACAATTCAATTCGATAAGCCTTTATTTTGGTGAGCAGGGATGGGTGACTAATTTCCAGAAGACGGGCGGCATGGGTTCGATTGCCGCCGGTTTTCTCCAGGGCCCGGGTAATAAGGTCCTTTTCAACCACCTTCTGGGCCTCTTTCAACGACAACCCGTGGACCTTGCTGCTGCAGGAGGCTGCGCCGTTGACTGACGGGCCCATCTCCGTAGTAAAATGCTCGGGCTGCAAATCTTCCTCATCATCGGCCAGCACCATGGCCCTTTCAATGCTGTTTTCCAGCTGACGGACATTTCCGGGCCAGGGATAGGTCAACAGCCTGGACATGGCCGCCGGTGCCATCCCCTTGATGTTTTTCCCCAGGATTTCATTGAAACGACTAATGAAATATTTGCACAATAGCGGGATGTCCTCGGTGCGGTCACGCAAGGGGGGCAGTTCGATGCTCAAAACGTTCAGGCGATAAAACAGGTCTTCGCGAAAAGCTCCCTTCTGGACTTCTTCTTCCAGGTTCTTGGCAGTGGCAGCCACCACGCGCACATCGATCTTCATGGACTTTGAATCCCCCACCGACCGAATCTCATTTTCCTGCAGTACCCGCAAAAGTTTCACCTGCAGCGCCAGCGGCAATTCGCCGATTTCATCTAAAAAAATAGTACCACCCTCAGCTTCCTGGAAAAGCCCCTTTTTGTTGCGATCGGCCCCCGTAAAAGCCCCCTTTTTATGACCGAACAACTCGCTTTCGAGCAGGCTTTCGGGAATTCCACCGCAATTGACAGGCACCAGGGCTTTTTTTGCCCGATCCCCCTTGAAATGGATGGCTCTGGCGACCAGTTCTTTGCCGGTACCACTTTCACCAAGGATCAACACGGTGGTCTTGTACTGTGCGGCTTTTTCCGCCAGGCGAAATACGGATTCCATGGCCTTGCTTTTGGCCACCATCTTACCGAAACGGTATTCGCCCTCAATTTTCTGGATGCGCTCCTTCAATTGTTGATTCTCTTTTTTCAAGCGCTCCCGCTCTTCGGCCTTTTTCAATGTCAGATAGACTTCATCGGTTTTAAAAGGCTTGGAAATATAATCGTAAGCACCCATTTTCATGGCTTCGACAGCCGTATCGATACTGCCATAAGCTGACATCATGATGACCGTGGCGGTACTGATCCTGTCACCGGCGGCCTTTAAAAATTCCATACCGCCCATATTGGGCATTTTGATATCGCAGAGAATAAAATCGTAAGGCATCGCCTTGATCTTCTGCAACCCTTCCCGGCCGTTGCAGGCGGTATCCACATGATAATCGGCTTTTTTCAGCACCGTAGACAGCATATGGCGCATGTTTGCCTCATCATCGATGACCAGCAGCCGTCTTTTCGAATTTCCATTCTCCATGATGTTCCTCAGGTCGTTATAATTTTATTTTCTTCTGTTTTTCGTTTCATTCATCATTCGATGTTGGATGTTCGACGTTCATCTTTTCAGGGCCACCTTTTATGACTCGCCGGCCGGTGTGAACAACGGCAAAATGATCTCCATGGTGGTCCCCCGCCCCGGCTCGCTGTTAACCGTCATCCGGCCGCCGATGCTCTCCACGATCATGAAACTGACCGAAAGCCCGAGACCGGTACCCTTGCCAGGATCCTTGGTGGTGAAAAAGGGGTCAAATATATTGCCAAGATGCTCCTCTGCAATTCCCGGCCCATTATCAACAAACATTATTTTCACCAGGGATTCATCCTTTTTTCCATGGTTCGCGCCGTGCGTCTCAAGCCGGGTGGCAATATTGAGCGTGCCGCGCCGCTCTTTTTCATCAGCCGCGATGGCATCCGCGGCGTTGATGGTCAGGTTCAAAAACACCTGCCTTAACTGATTGGGATCCGCAAACACCGTATCCTGCGAAGCAGAAAGATCCAGCGACAGGTCAATTTCAGACATCAGTGGCTGCACCCGCAAAACATCGGCTGTATCGTGGATCAATTCATTCACGGAAACGGCCTGGCGACCGGTATTTGAAGGACGTGACACCTCCAATAGCTGGCGGATGATGGTGTTGATGCGATCAATTTCTTCTTCGGTACGCTGAATAAATTCTTCTCTTTCTTCGGTGGTAATATCCTTTTGTTTGAGCAATTCCAAGTACCCAATGACAATCCCAATGGGATTTCCGATTTCATGGGCAATACCGGCGGAAAGCCTTCCAGCGGATGCCAATTTTTCAGCCCGGATAATTTCCCGCTGGGCTTTTTTTAATTGTTGGTTAGCCCGCTCCAGGGACTGGACGGTGGAACGCAGCTTTTCTCTATCGGCGGAAATACGCTTCAGCATGCTGTTCAAGGCCTTGGACAAACGACTTAATTCGTTGTCCTCCTTGCGAACGGTGAAAATCATATCGTCATCTTCCTTATAATCATCAGCGCGCTTGGCCAATCTGGACAGCGGCAGCAAATACAACTTTGAAATCCGGTAAATACCGGCAAAAGTAAGAATGACAATATTGACAAAAATATAGATGATTAAAATCTTCTGGGAGGACCTGAGTGTTTGATATACATGCTCAAGAGGCAAAAGGATACTGAATCCGCCCACTGTTTGGCCCTTGATCTGAAACGGAGCGGATAGCACAAGGTGGGATTTTTCACGCCAGAAAACGCCCCAGGTGCTGCCGGTAAAATGAATCGCTTTTTTTTGGGTCGATATCGTTTCCCGGGTAAACCGGATGAGATCATCCGATGAAAAACTGGAGGGGCTCCCGGCCCAGACCGGCTGATCATTTTCAGTCAGGATCAAGGCGCTGGTAATCTGTGAATCGGTGAATATCGGGCTGATAATGGCTCGGGAATTCTCCGAATTTATCCGGCTGCCAGCGCCAAGTCTGCCGGCCAGACGTTCCTGCAGGCAGGTCAGCAGCACTTCACCCCGCCAGATCTCAGAATTAATCAAATCTCGCCGGGTGATCACCATCGTAACAAAATAAATCAAAAACATCGCCAGAAATAGCAAAAAAGCGATGGTAATAGCGATTTTAGCTCTCAGACCGCGGACGAACATGGTTTTATTTGTAAGCTCTTGTTAAATAAACTGGCGAGAAAGATATGAACGTCCAGCATCAAACTCGCCATAGGCGAGCAAGCACTTGTCCGCCTCTGGCGGATCGAACGTCCAACGTTGAAAAAAACTGTCAAACTTGACAATTATGCAATTATGATGCCTGCAGGTGGATTGTTTTTGCGCCATTTGGCTATTTTGGGTGTTGGATGACTTTCCCTGGAGAGCAGAGTTGATCACTATATCTTTTTCAATTTTAACTAATTGATATTATTTTATAATTTGATTATAACCGAAGGGATATGATAGGATTGGCGCCAGATGCATCGGTAGTGGAAATTGCTGCTTTCACGACGATATAGCCCCACCAGGCAATGCAATTGAGCAGCAGGCGTCAAATTTGTAACGATCTCGCAAAAAAAACCCGGAATCAAAATAATGATTCCGGGTTTTGAAAAAATTTCGGCGGCGTCCTACTCTCCCACACAGCTGCCCATGCAGTACCATCGGCGCTGAAGAGCTTAACTTCCGTGTTCGAGATGGGAACGGGTGTGACCTCTTCGCTATTGCCGCCGAAAACCGATTATGCGTACGTGTTACATTTTTAAATTTGTCAACAGACACCAGCCAGACGCATACAACCATATTACGCGATCATGTGAATTATTTTGTGGCCAAGCCTCACGACCAATTAGTACCGGTAAGCTAAATACGTTGCCGTACTTACACACCCGGCC
>JAOZPY010000164.1 GCA_029932495.1 Desulfobacterales bacterium | reverse complement strand
CGGGGCTGTAGGAAGGAAACGGCAGGCTGTCCGGGTCTTCAACCATAAACCGCTGCCCCTGTTCATATAAACGACGGTAATGGGCCTTCCAGTCTGCTGCCGGACCGTTGCTGTTTCGCAGCCGGTCAAAGAGTCGGAAAAACTCCTGCTCGGGCTCGCCGAGCAAAATGGCATCGTAGCCCATGGCAAAATCCCGCGCAGTGTCCCGGTTCAGGTAATGTCCCTGGCCGATGCCGATGATAAGCGGAGCGTTGTCCTGATTTTTCAGGCGGGACACAAAGTCATTGGCAACGTCGATGTCGAAACTGGACGCTGACACAATCACCAGCTCCGGCCGTGCCTTCGCGGTGTGCACCAGCATCCGGTCAGCGCTCATGGGGTGAATCCAGCAGTCCAGAAAATCAACGCGGGTATCCGGATAATCCGCCAGGCCCGCCTGGAGATATTTCAGCGGGTAGGAAGGATCGAAAAATTGCGGATGATCCACATCCTTATCCACAGCGGAGCTGACCCGCATCAGCATAACCGAATTAATTGTCATGAATAATATCCTCATTGACGGCGATTGCACCCGAACCGCTGTCTCCGAAATTTTTCAACGGGATGTCCCGCCAGGTGCGCAGTCCGAGCACATGCCGCAGCGCCCAGGTAAGCACCCCCAAAACAATGTGCAGCCAGTAGTCCACCAGGCGGTTGATCACCGTCAGTGAACCAGCCACCGGGGACGCCACGCCCACCACCTTAAGACAGCTGTACAGGGTGATTTCCACCACCCCGGCACCGGAAGGCGTGATCGGAAAGGCCGAAGCCAGCAACGGGATCATGGTCAGAAAAACAGCTTTCGCAGGACTTAATTGTAGATCGAATGCCAGCAGCAGAAAAAAGATCCACAATGTTTCCAGCACCCAGATCAAAACCGTTAAAATGCCGATGGGCACCAGTTGGCCGGCGCCGGGCCACATGGCGCTTTGAAAGGCCTGGATCATTTGTTTGATTTTCTGGGGAACCCAGCCGGGAAGCTTTTTTTTGAACAGCACAAACACCAGCATAATCGATGTGGCCCCTACCGCAATCATCGCGCCGCCGATCAGGCTCCAGATGACGGCCCTGGGCAGTCGCGACGAAAACAATATCCAGGAGACAATAGATGCCAGCACCAGGATGAACCAGGCATCGATCATGCGCAAAAAAACGATGGAGCCCAGAGCAGTCGAGCGCCGGATCCTGAAATTAATGCGGGCCAGATGGGCGGCATAGATATCTCCCAGTTTCGCTGGCACCAGATTATCCACGAAATTATAAAAAAACACCATCAACGCGAATTTGCCGTTTCCCGCCGCCACGGGCAGATGCACCAGGCAGCGCCGCCAGCGCATGCCCCGGAACAGATAGGTGGCATAATGGGCCAGGGCCCCCAGGATGACAAAGCGTTTGTCACAGGCGGCAATCTGGTGCCAGATTTGCTTCATGTCCACCATGGCGGCCGCACTGGCCAGAATTCCCATGGCGATGGCAATGCTCAGGTAAGTGGGCCAGCTCCACAGCCGCGGAGCCCCGGCGTCATCGTTTAACCCATGATGGTGGTTTTGCTCAGCCATGCGCATTTCTGATGAATCGCAAATGCAGCGGCTCATTTTTTCTGACTTTGGCCGCGCCAAGGTTTTTAAAACTTTTTGTTTGAGATCAATAGGTTATTGCCATAGCGTTTCACAACATAAGGTGCCGGCCGCTTTTTTGCAAGCCGGTTGCGGTTTAAAATGCAAAAAACCCGTTTGTCAGAGGCCAGGAAGGCTCGCAGTTGTTTTTCCGTCTCCAGCACCCTTGCCTGACGACGGGTATAAAAAAGGGCGGAGTCTTTTATCCGGCGGTAAAACACGATTTTTCCTCCGGCCGGGGCCAGGCGGTCGTATTCACGGGCAAGTTCCCGGGTGCTTCGGTAGGGATTGATCTCCCCAACGATCAGCATGATAAAGATGAGCAGCGCAGATACAACCATGGTTACCAGCGAGGTAAAAAAGGCGGTGTTCTTTTTGTGTACCAGAAAGAAAAAGGCTGCCAGGGCACAACCCGTCAGCCAGCCGGCCAGCAGGTGGATGTGATTCAGTTTTACGCCGCTGTCGTATTCCAGTTGCAGTGGCGGCCGAAGCCACAAGTATGCCACGGCTGTCAGAAACAGCACTACCACGGGAAACAGGCAATACCCCATTGCTTTGTGCAGCGCCGGTGCGCGGGATTCAAACAGTTCATTGACCAGCAGGGCCACCAGCAGGGCCGCTGCCGGAAACAGGGGCAGAATATAGGTCGACAGCTTTGAACTGGCAAGCGAGAAAAAAATAAAAACCACGCCAAACCAGATGATCAGCAACACCGGTCCATCCCCGGCGGTATGAAATCGCCTGCGAACGGCATAAACAAGGGCCAGGGGAAAAAAACAGCTCCAAGGGAAAAAGCCGCCGAAAAAAACAGGGATGTAATAATAAAAAGGCTCCGGATGCCGGGCTTCGGCCGAAAGAAAGCTGCCCAAATTCTGGGTAATGAAAAAGTAGCCGGCATAGGCGGGGTTTTTCAGGCTGATCAGGATGTACCAGGGCGCGGCGATGAGCACAAAAATGATCAGGCCCCACCCGATCTGCATCTGCCGGATAAACCGCAGGTCCTTTTGCACCCACAGGTACAGCCCGATGACCATGGTGGGCAGTGCCAGGCCGACCGGTCCTTTTGAAAGCACCGCCAATGCCAGGGCGGCATAAAACAGCAGCAGGGTTCTCTTTGTATGCGGTCTGTCCTGGTAGCCTTTAAAAAAAAGGTACAGGGCCAGGGTTACAAAAAACGTCAGGCTGATATCGTGCATCACGGTCCTGGCAAGAATGATAAATTCGACGGCCGTTGCCAGTATTAATGCCCCCAGAAAACCGGTCCGGGTCCCGGCCATTTTACGGCCCAGCAGATAGGTTACCAGCACACATGCCGATCCCAGAACCGCAGCCGGCAGGCGGGCGGCAAATTCGGTGAAGCCGAACACCAGAAAGCAGGCTGCCACCAGCCAGTTGAATAAAACCGGTTTGTCAAAGAAGGGCTGGCCATTGAATGTCGGTGTGATCCAGTCGCCGTTTCGCACCATTTCCACGGAAGTGACAGCGTGCATTCCTTCATCAATATCCCACAGGGGGCGGGCTCCCAAACGAAAAAAAAATACCACCAGGCACACCGTGATAAGAATTAGAACCAGCCAGGTTTCATTGATACGTGATTTTTCTGGGAGCATTGTACGATCAGGTTCATTCATTTTTTAGGAGCGGAGTTTATCCCCGTCCGTATGGGCATTGAGGGGTCTGAAAATATCCGACCCGCAAAGCAAGTAAAATTGTAAAACTATTTTATCACCGTTGAAAAGTCAATGCCCGGAATCGTCGAAGCGCCTTGACACCCCGGATGCAACCTTTTATACTCGCCAAATTCTTAATAAGGAAGTCGACAATGCCTTCAGTTGATCTTCACGGGATATTTCCCCCGGTTCCCACGCCCTTTGTGCATGGAAAACTGGCCTGTGACCGGCTGGCCGCCAATCTCGAAAAATTGAGCCGTAGCGGCCTTACGGGTTTTGTGGTGCTGGGCTCCAACGGGGAGTATGTGTACCTGTCGACTGATGAAAAAAGAAAGGTGGTGCAAACCGCTGTTGAAAGTGTGGCCGCCGATGTGCCGGTGATTGCCGGCACCGGCTGCGAATCCACTGCAGAAACCATCCGGCTGACCCGCGAGGTTGCCGGGCTCGGGGCCCGGGCGGCTCTGGTGGTCACGCCGCACTACTACAGCGGCCAGATGCATGCCGAGACGATGGTGCAGCATTTTACGGCCGTTGCGGACAACGTGCCGATCCCGGTGATTTTGTATAATGTTCCCCGGTATACCGGCGTGAACCTGGAGGCCGAAGTGATCGGCCGGCTGTCTTTGCATCCCAACATCATCGGCATCAAGGACAGCACAGGAAACGTCGGCCAGCTCGGGCAGTTTGTCAATCATGCCGCTGCCGATTTCACGGTGCTGGTGGGAACCGCCGGCGTGCTGTTGGGCGGCCTGAGCCTTGGCTGTGGCGGGGCCGTAGCGGCCCTGGCCAATATTGCGGCGAAAAAGTGCGTTGAAATATATGAACTGGTCAAACAAGGCGATTATGACGCGGCCCGGGCAATCCAGCTCAAAATGATTCCGGTCAACCAGGCGGTAACCGTCACTTACGGCGTGCCGGGCCTGAAGGCAGCCATGGACATGCTGGGCTTTTTCGGTGGCGCTCCCCGGCTTCCGCTGCTGCCTTCGACTGAAAAGGATAAACAGGAGATTCGCGCCATACTCGAAAAGGCAGAGCTGCTGTAATTTGATCTTCCAGGCGCTCAAGCTTCACACTTCTTTTTTTAGTGGCACTGCTAACGGCGAGAAATTAAAGCAATTCGCGTCGGTTTTTATGGGCCCAATTGCATGGGCAATATCTTTTATAAAATTATCAACCACAGGAGGATGTATGCCACACGAAGCTGTCGAGTTGTTGTCCCGGTATCTGCAGATTGACACCACGAATCCGCCGGGTAATGAACAAAAGGGGGTTGAATTTTTTGCTGCGATTTTTGAAAAAGAAGGCGTGGACTACAAGGTTTACGAAGCCGCACCCGGGCGGCAGTCCATCCGGGCGGTGATTCCGGGTACCGGGGAAAGACCGGCACTGATCCTGCTCAACCATATTGACGTGGTGACCGCCAACGCCGCCGAGTGGCAGGAAGATCCGTTCAGCGGGAAAATCAAGGACGGTCTTATATATGGCCGGGGTGCTTTGGACATGAAAGGCCACGGGATACTGGAACTGCTGGCTTTTCTGGAAGTCAAGCGCAAGGGGTGGGTCCCGTGCCGGGATCTGGTTTTTCTGGCCGTTGCCGACGAGGAGGACGGCGGAAAAAATGGTGCGGCCTGGCTGCTGGAACATCATTTCCAGGACTTTCAAGCGGGCCTGATACTGAATGAAGGTGGGTTCGGCCTGGATGACATGCTGCCCGACCGACCGTTATTTTTGATTGCCGCCGGTGAAAAAGGCGTTTGCCGGGTTCGGTTGACGCGAACCGGCCCCCCAGGGCATGGCAGCACCCCTCACGGTAACAATGCCCTGGAAAAGCTGGTGCAGGGCTTGAACCGGTTGTTGGAAAAGGACAATCCTTTTATCGTTACGGCGCTGATTGGCGATTATTTTAAACAGCTGGGCGCGGTGTGGGAGTTTTTAAAACCCTATCTGGATGACGGGAAGCCTGAAACCCTTATCCGGGTGTTGCAAGACAACGGCATGGCGGCGATACCCCAGCTGGCGGCCATGCTGAAAAACACCGTTAGTGTAAACTGCCTGCATGCCGGCGACAAGGTCAACGTGATCCCCGACGAAGCAGTCGCTGAACTGGATATCCGCCTGCTGCCCGGCACCGATCCGGATGCGTTTGTGGCTGAAATCAAAGCGCAGCTGGCCGACGATGAAATCCAGGTCGAGTTGATGGAAAAACACGCCGCTACCGAATCACCGGTGGACACGGAAGATTTTGCGATCCTCAAGGAGGCGCACCTCAAACATTTTCCGGATGCCCTGGTGGTCGCCACCCTGCTGTATGGTGCTTCGGATTCGCGGTTTTTCCGGGACCGCGGCATGGCCTGCTATGGGATCTGCCCCATGCTGATTGGCACCCGGGACCTGGACCGGGTACACGGAGTGGATGAACGGATTTCCACCGAAAACATGATCCAGGGCACCCGGGCTTTCATTGACATCGTCAGGATGCTGTGCCGGGTCTGACCGTAAAGCTGTGGCTTTTTAAATCCCATGGACTATCTGGAGTGAGGCCGCTTATGAACAACTTCAAAAATTCGGTTACTTCCTTGTTCGTCCTGATCTTGTTTGCTGCCTGTGCTTCACAGCCTGTACCCGAATTGGCACAAGTCGAAAGCCATCCGGATCTGGCCGCCCATTCGCGGGAATTCAAACAGGAGGTGATCCGGGTGACCGACGGGGTTTACGTGGCGGTCGGCTACGGGCTGGCCAACTCGATTCTGCTGGTGGGAGATGACGGGGTGGTCATCGTGGACACCCTGGAAAGCGCCGAGGCCGCAGCTCCCGTGAAAAAGGCCTTTGACGACATTTCTTCCAAGCCGGTCAAGGCCATCATTTACACGCATTACCATCCGGATCACACCCAGGGGGCACGGGTGATGGCCGGCGACGATCATCCTGAAATCTATTCCCATGCCAGTACCCTGTATTATATCAAGCGCATTGCCAACATCACCCGGGAAACAACCTATCGGCGCGCCGTTCGCCAGTTCGGGACATTTTTGCCTCCCGGCGCCCGGCTCAACTGCGGCATCGGTGCTGA
>JAOZPY010000163.1:4059-6420 GCA_029932495.1 Desulfobacterales bacterium | reverse complement strand
ACCGTCACCTCCGTTGTTGCCATTAGAGACGACTTGGTAAATGCCGGTGCACGATGGGTGGACCAGGAAGTGGTTGTGGACGGTAATTTGATTACCAGCCGGATGCCCGATGATCTGCCCGCTTACATGCGTACCATTATCAAAGCATTGAAGTAATCGTTTTTGCCGGTGACTATTTTGGCTTGCGCCCGAATCGGGTAGAATATTGATGCAGGGTATGGTATAAATGAATGTCAACCTTAATGTTGCAAAAGATGGTGTGCTTATTGTGATATCGCAAATAATACCGAATCATTAGATAATGCTTGCCATGTTGTTTATGCAACGTTGAGGTCAATGACGTTGGTGCTGGCAATGGCTGCCATCGCAACTGTGGGTGTAGGCGATGGCCAATTGTTGGAAAAGTCCTGAAATAATCAGATCGCTGATTCCAGAGAGGAGAAATCAAAATGAAAATTTTGGTGGGCTATGACGGAACGAATGTGGCCAAAGAGGCCTTGAACATTGCAAAAAAGCATGCTCAGGCGTTTGCTGCGACAGTGGATGTAATTACTTCCATGGAGAAGGGCACCGAGTCCGAGCGGGAAAAAATCGAACAGGCCGAGCGGGGGCTGGAGTGGGCAAAATCCCTGTTTACTGACAGTGGTATTGATTGTGCGACGCACCTGCTGATCCGGGGTGTTCCTGCGGGGGACGATCTGGTGGCCTTTGCCAAGGAACAGAATGCCGATGAAATTGTCCTTGGGGTCAAAAGAAGGTCCAAGGTCGGAAAACTGCTGATGGGATCCACGGCGCAGTATGTTATCCTCAAGGCCTCGTGTCCGGTAGTCTCAGTGAAGTAACGCTGCCAGGGCATAAAAACTAAAAAAATTCCCGGATTTCAAGACAATCCGGGAATTTTTTATTTCACGCGGTGATTTCCGGCAAAATTTGTCGTTAACATTGTGATCCCACTTAACCCCGGGGTTTACTTGACCATTCCTTCCCAGTCCTTGGTCTCAAACCAGTAATGCTTGCGTTCGGCCAGCCATCCGCCGGCGCGGGTGAAACGGATCCAGTTATTAAGAAAGTTCAAGGAATCGAAATCTCCCTTGCGCACGGCAAAAGCGATCGGCTCTTTGGTAAATGTCCCCCGGATGGGGATAAAAAGCCGATCCGGATATTTAAGGGCTTGAAAAGCCGGCAGGGGCGCAGATGCTACCGCCGCATGCGCCCTGGCATTGAGCACTTCCTGGATGACCTGGGATTCATCATCAAATACCAGATTTTTGGCACGGGGCATGAATTTTTTGGCCGCCGCCGCAGCGGTTGATCCCAACCGGGCCGCAATCACCACATCGGGTCGGTTGAAATCTTTCAGATGGGTAAACCCTGACGCTAACTTTTTGCTGGCAACCAGTGCCTGCCCTGCATAATCATAGGGAATACTGAAATTGACTTTCAAGTTACGGTCCGGCCGAACGCTCATGCCGCCGATGATGATGTCAAACTTTCCAGTCAGAAGCGACGGAATAATGCCGGCCCACCGGGTGGGGACAAATTCGACCTTAACCCCCATGTCTTTGGCCAGCTGGCGGGCTACATCAATTTCAAACCCCACAAGCTTACCGGTTTTATCTTTCATGGCCCAGGGCACAAACGTCGACATGCCGACGATGAGGGTACCACGTTTCACAGCCCTTTCGATCATGCTTTCGCGAACCAGCTGTTGCTGGAGCTTTTGTGCCCCGGCAGGAAAGGCTATGCTGAAAATCAGCATGGCCATAAAAAGAACAGCTGACCACAATTTAATGCACCTCATGCTTACCTCCTTTTTGTAAAGGTTTGCGTCACTCAAAAAAGATTTTTTGCAAGCTTATCTTATTTGATGCCTGGCAATTTCCTCCATGAAATATCAAAATATGAACGCCCAAGGTGGTCCGGTCGGGCATCAAGCCGATTCGCGCTTACCGGTTAGTTGGTCAGACTGTGGATCGGCGCTGGAACCAGACCGCCATGGCGGACAAACCTGTTTTCGTGCTGACCGCAGTTGACCGGTATGATGGTGGATTGACCGAGAAGGCCACCGAAATGCGCGCTGTCGCCGGCGCCTTTGCCGGGTACCGGGATCAGGCGGGCAGCGGTGGTTTTGTTATTGATAACGCCGATGGCCATCTCATCTGCGATGATGGCAGCAATGTTCTCTTCGGTGGTATCTCCCGGAATGGCCACCATGTCCAGTCCCACCGAACACACACTGGTGATCGCCTCCAGTTTGTCCAGACCAATGTATCCTCGCCGCGCGGCTTCAGCGATATTGAGATCTTCACTGACCGGAATGAAAGCACCGCTTAACCCGCCAACCCGGGAGCTGGCAAACGC
>JAOZPY010000163.1:0-3959 GCA_029932495.1 Desulfobacterales bacterium | reverse complement strand
GAATGAATTTTATTTTTGACGTCCGCCAGGTCATGACCGGCGCAATCCAGCAGATTAATGCCCAATGTTACGGTGCGGACATCCAGATGTTCATTTTCAAGCATCTCCAGCGTGGAGATGATTTCCTGATCAGTCAGCATGATAGTCTTTCTATATTCGATTAATGGTTTTGAAAATGTTGCGATGCTGGATGCTGATATCCAGCGCCAGGGATCGGGCTTTTTCTCTGAGGTCCTGGTGCAGGGCCTGACGATCAATGTCTATCGGCACATCCACTTCGTAGATCATGATATTGGCACCGGGGTCATCTCCGCCTTTAAAAACGGCCTGCAGATTGGTGATGTTGACCCCATGGCGGGCGATAACGGCACTGATGCCGGCGACAAGCCCTTTGCGATCCGGTCCTTTGGTCGTAATTACAAAGGGTTCGGTAGATATGGGGGGCATTGCAGCAGCCGGCTTGGTCGTGACAGGTTCGATGTGAGCATGCAGGCCCATGGGTGTCAATTTGGTGTTCAAAACCGTTTGCAGAATTTCGAGGGAACCGTTTTGCGGCATGGAAACAATAAAGATTCCTGCAAATTCGGTCTGAAGTATTGTCTGACTAACATTTTCGATGTTGCAGTTTTGTTTAAAGAGAATCCCGGTTACGGCGGCAACAATTCCAGGACGATCCTGACCCAAAACGGCAAGGATAATCTTGTTCATCGAGTCGGCTCTACCTCCAAGCTGATTTTATTGCTAAATACAGACTGTTGTTTAATATCAAACCCAGGCCGCTGTCAACAGGCGCCATTGAATTCTGGACACCCGCAGATAAGCGGGGCTGGAGGGAAAATGCTGCTTGGTTTTTTTTGTTGAAAATTTAAGATTATTGAAGGGTTTGAAGTTCGCTGATGATTTTCGCACTACTGGTCCGCGAGTAAGCATTATCAAGACTTTTAAAACGGATTATCCCTTTTTTATCGATAATGATGGTACCAAAAGCAGCATCAAAAAAATCATATTTTAGCCCATAGTCCTTTACAACCGTTTTGTTGGGTTTGGGAATCAGGGTAAAAGTAATTCCAAGAGAACTTTCTGTCTTTTTTACATCATTTAGCTCCCCATTGCTTGCAATCGCTATTATTGCGGAATCAAGTTTTTTAAATTCGGAGATATTTTGCTGCAGCCCACCGAGCTGCTCAAGGCAAGATGGTCATACATGGCGAGCATAAAAAACAAGAACAAGGTTCTTCCGGCCTTTATAGTCAGACAATCTAATCCGCCTTCCGGAAACATCAACAAGACTGAAATCCGGTGCCGGGTCTCCTATCTGCGGCGGGACCGCTTGAGATTGGTCAGCAGATACACAATAAACTAAAAGTGAAAATATCACCAGGATCAAAACGATTTTTTTCATTTTTCCCCCTTTGTTACCCGGCCTGCAATTGGTTTGCATATTTGTTTCAGGCCACAACTTTTTTAATCTGCCTTTCAATATAACGGCAAAATTCCCGTGCCTGGTCAGTGGTAATGGTGGGAATGCCTTCAGACAGGGATTGCACTTTTTCTTCGTCCATTTCGGTCATTTTGTAAACCAGAAAGCTGTCGACTTCATCGTCATCGAGCAGAAAACCGCAGGCCCCAACAGCTCCGACAAACTCATCATCGACAAAGATGGGGACCACTATTTTGATGAGACCGGCATCGCATTGCTCTATCGCCGGTTTCCGTGTTCGCATGGCCTGGGCGGCGATGTTCATGTGCGCAGGGGCGCAGATGAAGCTCTGGCCCTTGTCGGTTGCCTTAATTTCCGGGCAAAGTCTATTAACCCAGGCTTTAAAATCCGATATGCGATATCCCCCGGGATCAAAAACATTGACATCCATTCCCGTCTGCCGGTGGATATCCTTTTCAAGGACAGCCCATTTTTCCAATGGGGCAATATCGGTCAACTTCATGAGTCTCCTCCCTGTTTTTTCCGGTTTTGCAGCCAGTCCGCCAGACGGCGAAGGCCTTCGGCGGTGGATACTGTCGGCGCGTAGCCCAGGTCCCGCCGGGCAGCGGTGATGTCAAACCAGTGGGATTTGGCAACGGCATCCGCCAGAAAGCGAGTCATCGGGGGCTCCGCCGGTATGCGAAAGGTCCGATATAAAAATTCAAACGCCAAACCGATCAGCCAGGCGCTGCGATAGGATATGGATCCGGTAACCGGCTCCAGCCCAGCGGATTTTAAAATGGCATCGATCATGTCCCAGACCGGGATCGGTTCTGCCTGGCTGATAAAATAAATTTTACCTGAGAGGAGGGGGTTTCGCGCCAGCCGGTCTGCGGCCTGGATATGGGCCGTAACTGCATTGTCGATGTAAGTCGTGTCCACCCGATTTTTACCGTCTCCGATGCGCTTTAATTTAGCGGCCCGGGAGATTAAACGGGGAACAAAATGGGGGTCCCGCGGTCCCCATATTTGATGGGGCCGCAGGCAGATCGTAAGCAGGCGTTCGTCAGCCGCTTTGATGATTTTCTGCTCGGCCATGGCCTTGGTTCGGGGATAAAAGGCATTGTACCTGGCAGGGTAGGGGACCGATTCATCCACGCCCTCCAGGTCTTTGCCGCCAAACACAACGCTGGGCGTGCTGGTGTATACCAAGCGGGAAACACGGTTCTTGAGGCAGCTGTCAATGATATTTTGTGTCCCAACCACGTTGGTGCGGTAATAATCTTTATATCTTCCCCATGGGGGGGGCTTGGCCGCTGTGTGAAAAACCAGCTCGATTTGCTTACAGGCTTTTTCGACGATCTGGGCGTCGGCCAGATCCCCCTGGATTTGTTCAACGCCCATAGAGGCCAGGGAGGGATAGAAATTGCGCGTCAGGCTTCGAACCTGGTCCCCGCGGTTGACCAGGCCTTTGATAATCGCCTGGCCAAGAAACCCCCCGCCGCCGGTTACCAGGACCTTTTGGCCCCTGTAATTTGCATTATTTCCCGGGAGTGTCATTTTAATTTTTTCGCGGCCCATACGGCCAGCTTTTCACGAAATATCTTGGAATTATGTCGGATGTCGACCGGAAACCCCCGGTGAAATAAAACGGTTTTAATCGGTCGGGTTAACTCGTTGGCGGCTGCCATTTTGAGCACCTCACTTTTGATCGTTGTTTTGCTTTTTTTCCCAGCCGTCTTTTTCAATTCCAGGCAGATGACGGGGGTCTGATTATGCCGGGGGCCGATTCCCACCAGGGCGCTGCGAAATACCTGAGGATGATTATTAAAAATCGCTTCACAGGGAATGGTAAAAAGGGTTTGTTTTCCTGTGATGACCCGATGGCTCTTGCGCCCGCAAAACCAGAGACGGCCTCTTTCATCCATCCATCCGAGATCTCCCATGCGGTGCCAAATATCATCATTGTTGCTGATCTTGGCAAGTCTGTCGGCCTGGGGTTTTTCAAAATACTGCCGGGTGACCATTGCACCCTTGACAGCAATTTCACCGATATCCCCCTGCCTGACCTGCAGATCCTCGGACCATTGCCGGATGGGACCGTCACTGATCTTGATGATAGCCAGCTGGATATTGTCCACCGGCCGTCCAACACAGACGCCAAATCCCTGTTCGGTATACTTGCGGGTGTCCGATAGGATCTCGTGACTGCCGATTGATGCCACCGGCATTGCTTCGGTGGCACCGTAGCCGGGATGGATTTGCGCATCACCGGCCAGCAGGGATGAAAACTGCTCAATGTTGTCCGGCGAGATGGGTGCACCCGAGGTGATGACTCTTTTAATCGATGGCAGCTTTATGCCGTGCTGCCTGCCAAAACGGCCGACACGATGCAGCAATGCCGGCGAGGCCGGCAGGTTTGTCACGCCATGGTCGGATATGGCCGCAATTATTTTGCGCGGATCAACATGGGCCGGACGGGTAGGGTCCATATCCGGAATGACGGCGGTCATTCCCAGGGCCGGATCAAACAGGGCGT
>JAOZPY010000162.1:2953-6436 GCA_029932495.1 Desulfobacterales bacterium | reverse complement strand
TCGATAAACACACCGATGATAGATGTCCGGATGGCAAGCGGAATGTATTTGACAATGACCGACCAGGAGGGAATAATCTTGGCGACATCCTGCTTGATCGGTTTTGTATTGATCTGATGCAGCTGAACCAGTGCTTCGGAAACGCCAAAAAATCCGATCATGGCGATAACGAAATGAACGCCTCCCAGCAGGGACACCGCCCCGAAGGTAAACCGCCCCTCGGCAGTCAGAGGATCCATCCCGACTAAACCGATAATCACCCCCAGGGCGCCGGCAAATATGCCCTTGGCCATTGATTCGCCTGAAAGTCCGCCTACTAGTAAAAGCCCCATGATCGCCAGGAGAAGATAATCGCGGGGAGCAAACTTTAACGCAAATTCAGCTACCTTCGGTGCCGCCAGCGCCAGCACGATAATGCCGATAAAACCGCCTATCACCGAAATGACGGTGCTCACCCCGATGGCGCGTCCGGCCTCCCCCCTTTCGGCCAGCGGAAAACCATCAAATGCGGTGGCGATTGCAGCTGGAGCACCTGGAATATTGAGCAATATGGCTGTGCGTGATCCTCCGTAAACACCCCCGCAGTACACGCCCACCATCAATGCCAGAGCATTGTTCACGTCCCATGAAAATGTAAACGAAATCAGGATGGAGACTGCCATGGTCACGGACAACCCCGGAATTGCACCGACGTAAATGCCTGCAAATGTCCCGGCGGCTGTCAGCAGCAACAAATGGGGTTTGAGCCAGGCCAGAAAAAAATATGCAAATATCGATTCATTCACAACGCACCCTGTGCTTAAGGCAGAACAACCCTGAAAAAATATTGAAATACAATGTAGATGCAGGCCAGTGTGATGACTGAGATGATCAGCGATTTTATGATGGAGCTGCCTTTGAGATAAATCATGGAAGCCAGTAGAAAAGCAAAGGAGCTGGGGAAAAAATGCAACGGTTGAATCAGGAGCATATAGGCGATGATGATTCCCGTATACACCAGAAAAACCCCGGGCACCACCTGTTTTACCGCCCCGTGCAGTTCATCTTTCATACTCTCGGCATCGGGCTTTTGCAGCTTGCGATTGTTCACCAGGACCAGTGCCATGGCCAGGACCATAATGGCGGCTGCACCCATGGGAAATGTCCCCGGTGAACTGATTGATGAAAAACCGGATATCCGGTAGGCCTGGATCAAAAGAAACAGGCTGAAAAGCATCATCGCCCATGTAAAAAAATTTTCTCCGGACCGAAGCTTTCTTTTTTTTTGCATCGTTCTGATACCGCTGGCCCCCCGGGCTTCGTCCAGGGGGCCAGTACCATTTTATTGGGTTACGGTTTGGCAATTCCCAATTTTGCCGGAGATACTTTGGCCGCGCCGGCATATTCATACATCCAGCAGGTGACTGCTTGCCATTTTTTCAGGAATCGATCCGCTTCCTCGCCGCTGATGTTCATCGGTACGGTGCCGAAATCTTTTAAAAATGCCTGAAATTTGGTTTGGGATGCGCCTTTGTGAAAAGCCGCCACCAGTATTTTCTTGATGTCGCTCGGGACTTCTCTTTTACACCATACGCCGTAAAAGGGTCCCCACGGCAGGTATTTTTTAAATTCCGGGAAGTCTTTCGTAATCAGGGGAATTTCCTCCAGACCCGGTATCGGCGTATCGGCGACCACCGCCAAAGCCTTGACCCGGCCGGCCCGGATATGTTCACGAACGGCCGTAATGCCGGCGGGCATAAAATCCACATGGCCGCCCAGCAGGGCTGTAACGCCCGGGCCCTCACCTTTAAAGGGCACCGAGGTGACATCAAAAGCGGTTATTGATTTTGTCATGGCCCCCACCGTATAGGGCAATCCGCCGGGACCGGTAGAACCCATTTTTATTTTTCCCGGGTGTTTCCGGGCATCTTCTATAAGATCCTTAAACGATTTCCAGGGCATGTTCTTGTTCGCAACAATGACGCCCACGCCGCGGCCCAAGATATTTATCGGATAGAAATCCTTGTAATCCAGATTAGAGAGCTTGAGAATGCGGTGAACCTGTGGATTTTCGGCTCCAAACAGCAGCGTGTAACCATCTGCCGGCCGGCTGTAAACATACTGCGTGGAGATTGCCCCGGTTCCCCCCGGCTTGTTGATCAATATGATCTGCTTTCCAAGAAAGGGCTCCACATTAGGAGTCAAAGCACGGGCAACGTTATCCGTTGCACCACCGGCTCCCCACATGATAACACCCTGGAGGTCTTTTGTTGGGTAATCCGCCGCCTGCGCGGGTAAAAACAAACAAACCGCCAACATTGCCATAATTAAAATCGACCATCGCCTTTTCATCTTTTGCCCTCCTATGTTTGCTGCAAAGTTAATGGCTTGATCAACATCCCGGCGGGTGTTGACAAGTTGGCAGACATGGCAACTTATCGTGAGCACCGGTCTGTCAATCGTGGGGTGTGACCAATGGAAAACATGTAAAGCAATCTGAACGGATTGACTGGTACTGACGAAAAAAAATTTTAACCAGACACAACAACGTGACCAGGAAAAGGCCTTTAGGACCAATTTTTAGCTTGCATTGGCAAAAAAATGCGTATAAATTGCACCTGGTAGAACGTATTTTTATTGAGCAGAATAATTTCACAATGTAATTTTGTCAACCATTTTTTAAAACTAATTCCGGAGCAATGATCTGATTCAGCGCTAATTGACAGGAAGGAATTAATAAATGGATTATGAATTCTCACTCGCCCACCTGACGGTCCTGCAGTGTACACCTCCTCAGATGGTTGAAATCGCTTCTAAAACCGGCTATGACTATGTCAGTCTGCGCATGACGGCCGTTACGGCCACTGAACGGACCTATCCTCTCATGGACGATCGTAAAATGATGAAGGAAACAAAGGCGCGCATGGCCGATACCGGCGTTCGGGTGCTCGACATAGAATTGGCCCGCATGGATCCTGACACTGAACCGGAAACCTATCTTTCTTTCCTTGAAGCCGGTGGCGAACTGGGTGCGCGCGCTGTCATCGCCCAGCTGCCCGATGCCAACCGCGAGCGGGCAACCGAGCGTTTTAAACGGCTTTGTGATCTGGCCAAGCCCTTTGGTCTGACAGTTGATCTGGAGTTTCCCTCATGGACCCAGACCCCTGATCTTAAGTCGGCTGCCGCCGTGCTTGAAGCCGTCAACCGACCGAATGGCGGCATATTGATCGACACCCTGCACTTCGACCGCTCCGGTTCAAGCCTGGAGGATCTTAAAAACCTGCCGCACCAATGGTTTCACTTCGTTCACCTCTGCGACGCCCCCGCTCAAATCCCGGCAACAACAGAGGAAATTATTCATGCCGCCCGCGCCGATCGCTATTTCCCCGGTGAAGGGCAGCTCAATCTTCGTCAGATCCTGGCATGCATGCCAACAGTCCCGTATTCTCTTGAAATTCCAAATGAGACCCTCATGAATAAATTGGGACCTGAAGAATTTGCCCG
>JAOZPY010000162.1:0-2853 GCA_029932495.1 Desulfobacterales bacterium | reverse complement strand
TTGCGGATATCGGGAAAATAATGACCAATCGTGTTGAGACAGACAGCCAAGTGCTTCTTGAAGACGAGGCCCTTCGAGATGGGCTGCAGATGGAGTCTCGCATTTTCAGCCTGGAGCAGAAGCTTCAATTTTTCCGGATGCTGCAAGATGCGGGGATTAAAAGAATTCAGGTGGGCTCTTTTGTCCACCCGAAAATCGTTCCCCAGATGGCCGACACCGATGAATTGATCCGCGCCATCGATCTGCAGAGGGGTCCTGTTGTTTCAGCCCTGATTTTAAATGACAAGGGACTGGAGCGGGCGCTGAAATGTGCCGTCCCCCATGTCAGTATGTCCGTATCGGTCAGCGACACCCACAGCCGCAAAAACGCGCATCGCCCGGCGGCCGAAGCGCTTGCGTCAATGACGCGATTGATCCGCCAGGCCCTTGAGTCCGGGCTGGATGTTCGTGCCGGATTGCAATGCGTCTTCGGTTGCGTTTATGAAGGCAGAATATCAGAAAACGCCGTTCTAAGGGCTGCCGACAAACTGATTGCCACCGGCGCGACAGAAATCAATCTGGCCGATACGACCGGCATGGCATCCCCCGATGCTATTCGGCACATGGTTCACCGTTTCAGACAGGAATTTCCCGGCATCACCGTATCGCTTCATCTGCATGATACAAGGGGACTGGGACTGGCCAACATGTTCAGCGGCTATGACGCCGGGGTACGCTCCTTTGATGTGTGCACCGGCGGGCTGGGCGGATGCCCTTTTGTTAAAGGCGCCGCCGGCAACGTTCCCACCGAAGATGCCGTAAACATGTTCGAATCCATGGGCATTAAAACAGGCATTGATCTGAAAGCCACCTGTCAGGCGGTGGCTTTTTTGGAAAAGGTCCTGGGCCGTGTTCTACCGGGTCGCATGAAACGCGTGCTGGACAACCAGCAAGTCTGCACCTGGCAATAACAGGACAACCGCGCAATAAATTATGCACTGATAATAGACAGGGAGGGATTGGTCTGTGGCCTCGAATGATTCATCTGTCCGCATTGTGGTGATCGGCGCCGGTCTCATCGGGCGCAGACATATCCAGCATATTATCGACGAGCCGCGCTGCCGGCTGGTGGGCGTTGTGGATCCGAACCCGGAAGCCAAAGCACTGGCACAGCAGGCCGCAAGCGCCTATTACAGCGATATCGCCCTTTTTTTAAAAAAAACAGACGCTGAAGCAGCGATCATTGCCACCCCGAACGACACCCATGCATCCATCGGAATTCAATGCGTTGAGGCCGGTCTGCATGTTTTGGTTGAAAAGCCGATCGCAGCACAGCTAAAGGACGCCAAAAACCTGACCGAGGCTGCACAAAAGGCCGGCGTCAAGGTGCTCGTCGGCCACCACCGACGATTTAATCCTTACGTCGAAGCAACCAAACGAATCCTGGATGACGGGCAACTGGGAACCGTGGTGGCCGTAAGCGCACTTTGGACGGTTTTAAAACCGGCCGGCTATTTCAACGCAACCTGGCGCCGGGGACCTGCCGGGGGTCCCGTTCTCATCAATCTCATCCATGACATCGATAACCTGAGGTACTTTTTCGGCGATGTGCAGCGCATCTACGCAGAGTCCGGCAACGGCGTCCGAGGCTATCCTGTCGAAGACACCGCCGTGATTACAATCCGGTTTTGCAGCGGCGTGATGGCCACCGTGGTCACCTCGGATGTCACGGCTTCGCCATATAACTTCGAATCAGCAACCGGCGAAAACCCGCTGTATTATTGCGCCGCCCAGGACTGTTATCGGATCTTCGGTACCCGGGCGACGCTGAGTTTTCCGGATATGACGCTGTGGCGCTATACCGGCGACGGTGAACAGGGCTGGGACGACCCGATTTCCAGTGAACGCATCAGCGTTGCACGCACCATTCCCCTGAAAAACCAGTTGCGACACTTCTGCGACGTGGTGCGCAATGGCGCCGCCCCGCGCTGCTCCGGCGATCAGGGCGTTAAAACCCTGGAAGCGACCCTTGCCGTCCGCAAGGCCGCACGTACAGGAGCACCGGTCATATTAAACTGACTTAACCTCAACTTTGCAACCTTAAGGTTAATAGAATGGAAACTGGAGGTCGTCATGCGGATTCAAAGCCAAACCAAAATAAGGGTCAGGGACAAGCTGATCGGCGGGCCGGATCCGCTGGTCTGTCTGCCGCTGGTCGCCTCGCAAAGATCGGAATTGCTGAACCAGGTGCAGGAATTGAAGCAGTTCAACCCCGATTTGCTGGAATGGCGTATTGACGGCTACGATAAAGTCGAAGATATTGACGCCAGCCTCAAGGCCCTGGAACAGCTGCGGCAGAACATGGGCAATATCCCCATGATATTTACCTGCCGAATTGATCGGGAAGGCGGCTTGAAACAAATCAGCCAGGACATAAGGCTGGAGCTGATAAAAGCGTCCATCCAATCAGGCCACCTGGATATTGTGGATATTGAAATGTGCAACGAACCGGATTTTATCGCATCCGTCAGGGAAACCGCCAAAAAGTTCAAAACCAGCCTGATTCTTTCTTATCACAATTTTAACGACACCCCCGACGAGGCCTTTATCCAGGACAGGCTTGGCCGGGCCCAGCAGTTGGGTGCTGATATCGCCAAAGTCGCGGTCATGCCCAAAAACTATGCTGATGTGCTGACATTGCTCAACGCCACGCTGAAGGCCAGAACAGGGGCCGTCAAGGTGCCGATCGTAACCATGTCCATGGGGGCCGCGGGCGGCGTCACCCGGCTGGTCGGTGGATTGTTTGGATCGGACATTACCTTTGCCATCGGTAAAAAAGCTTCCGCGCCGGGCCAGATACCGATTGAAAAACTC
>JAOZPY010000161.1 GCA_029932495.1 Desulfobacterales bacterium | reverse complement strand
GGATATGGGCAATATCCGCCGAACTTTTTTGTCAATTCTCCGGCGGTTGCCTGTCAGAATGGTGACAGGCGAGGCGCTGGAGTTGATCGTGCATGAGCGGGAATGCCAGGGCGCTTGGGTTGGGTTGCAATCCGGTGAATTTATAAAAATAAATGCCAATGCCACGATTCTGGCAACGGGCGGGGGAACAGAAATTTTTGAAAATCACCTGGGCAGTGGTGGCGCAGCGGGCAGCGGCTATGCACTGGCATGGCTTGCCGGCGCGGAAATGATCAACATGGAGTTTGTCCAGTTCGCGCTGGGGCTTCAAAATAACGGCACCCGGAAATTTTTACCCATTGGGCAGCTGGAGCGAACGGGAAAAATTGTCAACCCATCGGGGTGCGACATCCTGAAATACTGGTTGCCGGATGACCGGAAACGGCGGGAGGCACTTGAAAAAAGACAGCAGCACATGCCCTTTAGCTGCCGGGATGAATCCGGGATGGTGGATATGGCGGTTGCCGCTGCCCGGCAGTCGGATAAAAAGTTATACTGGTGCAGCGATCCAACAGAAAAGAGAGGGTATGAGGTGGTGCATTTTGCCCATGCCTTTAACGGCGGCATCAGGATCAGTGGAAGGGCAGAAACCACCATCGGCGGACTTTATGCTGCAGGGGAAGTTGCTGCCGGCACCCACGGAGCCGATCGTATCGGCGGCTGCATGATGACCGCCACGCAGGTTTTCGGTCACCGGGCAGGACATTATGCTGCCCGGCGGGCAATCCGAATGGAAAGATATGGCGCTGATTCAGGCGGTACAAAAAAGATGCCAAACCATCCGGCCGGGATTGTAAGTGAAGATGTCATTACCGCCCTGGCAATGATCGAAAAGCGGATCAAGCAAGCCATGGAGCAATATGTCGGGGTATTGCGGACCCAAAAAGGATTGAAAAAAGCCCGGTCCATTCTCGATACCTGCCAAAATCAGCTGGGCGCCCTGGAATTTATGGGGGCCGGTGCCGGCCGGGGATACTACCGGGTGCGCAACATGGTGATTACCGCCCAGCTGGTCGCACAAAGCGCCTTGGCCCGTGGCAAAAGCATGGGATCGCATTATCGGCAGGATGACAGCCGATCGTTTCAACAGCCAGAACCCCGGCAGGAGAGGCACTTTCCGGTTTTAAGGAAGATCAATGAATTTATTGGTTGATCGTAGACTAGATGTCAGCGAAAGACTTCAAGCCGGTGTGGACCACCATCGTGCGGGGCGTCCGGATGAAGCCCGGCAAATTTACACCCAGATCCTGGCAGTTCAACCCGAAAACCCGGATGCCCTGCATCTGATGGGGATGCTGTATGTTGAAAAGGGCGATCACCGGGCTGGGAGAAAATTGATCCGCCGGGCCATCGAAAGTGATGACAGGGTAGCGATTTTTTACGTCAGTTTGGGGAACTCTTACCAGACTGAGGATAGATTTGATGAAGCCGTGGAATGCTACCGCAACGCCCTGCGCCTGGATCCGAATTCGGTCGAAGCGCTCTGCAACCTGGGAAACACCTTGCGGGAGCAGAAAAATTATTCCGCAGCCATAAATTGCTACCAGCGTTGCCTTGAGATCAATTCGCATCTGCCGGAGGTTTACAATAATTTAGGTCTTGCACATCAAAACCAGGACAACCTGGCTGCTGCGCAAAAAAGTCTTCAACGGGCCATTGAATTGAGACCGGAGTATGCAGAGGCCCACAATAATCTGGCCGATGTTTACCGCCAACAGTCTAATTTTGACGAAGCCTTGCAGCATTACCGGCGGGCTTTTTCCCTGATGCCGACAAATGCAGCTATTGCTTTTAACCTGGGCTTGATTCTGCAACTGCAAAACGACGCTGAAGGCGCGCGTAAATTTTATCAGACTGCCATCGACCTGGACCCGGGCATTACCGACGCGCATATCAATTTGGGAAAAATGCTTCAAGACGCCAATGCTTTGGAGTCGGCCATCGCGCATTTCAGCAAGGCCATAGACATCGACCCTGCAAACGCCGACGCTCATTTTAACCGCTCCCTGGCATTGCTGGCACTGGGAAAGTTTGAAGCCGGCTGGCGGGAATACGAGTGGCGGTTCAAGCGCTCCGGCTGGAAGAGGATATACCCCCACCGACTCAAGGGACAGCGGTGGGATGGTCGTCCCTTTGATGGTCAAACCCTGTTGGTGCACAGTGAACAAGGATACGGGGACACGATTTGGCTTGTCCGCTATCTGCCCCTGGTAAAATCATTGGGAGGGACGGTGATTTTTGAAGTTCAGCCCGAGTTGTATGAATTACTGCAGGGTGTTCCCGGCGTGGACCAGATGGTAACCATGTCCTTTGATCGCCCGCCGCAAATGGAATATGACTTGCATGTGCCCCTGATGAGCCTGCCGGCGATTTTTTCAACCACCCTTGAAAACATTCCCGGCACAGTACCCTACCTGCAGGCCCCGGCGCCAAAACGCAATTTCTGGCGGCAGCGGATCAACGGGGATGATTTCAAGATCGGCCTGACATGGGCGGCCAAGGCGAGCTATCGTCATTTTAGATCCTGTCCTCTGGAATTTTTCCGGCCGCTTTTCAACATTAAAAATTTTACGATCTATGGCCTGCAGAAAGGCGATGGTGTGCAACAGACGGATTTGGTTTCCTGGCCCGTGAACAATCCCGGTGAATCCTTTGAGTCTTTTGCCGATACCGCCGGGGCCATCGACTGCCTGGATCTAGTCATCAGTGTGGATACAGTTGTTGCCCACCTGGCCGGTGCCATGGGCAAGCCCGTCTGGCTGCTGCTCCCTTATGCACCGGATTGGAAGTGGATGCTGA
Organism: Desulfobacterales bacterium; assembly: GCA_029932495.1. Taxonomy (GTDB): domain Bacteria; phylum Desulfobacterota; class Desulfobacteria; order Desulfobacterales; family JAFDCJ01; genus JAFDCJ01. The sequence continues at coordinate 3,622 of JAOZPY010000161.1, read as the reverse complement.
ATCGTATGGATTCCCCGTGGTATCCAACCCTGCGTTTGTTCAGACAGGGACAGCCCGGGGAATGGCAAGGAGTGATTGACAGCGTGTTGGATGAACTTTGTCGTCTGTTTAAATAGAAAATAAAACGAGATTACCTGGAGGAAGAGATGAAAACTTTAGAACAGCTCTATGAAGACGTTGAGACCCTTATTTCAAATGGCTGGAGTAAGGCCGCTATTTGTGGCTTGGAGCAGTTGCTGCAATCCCATCCCCAGTTTGCCCAGGGGTGGTTTGACCTCGGTGTTTTGCAGTACGAGGCCGGAGAAAAGGGAAAATGCCTGGAACACTTTAAAAACGCTGTGGAACATGATCCTGACAATGTGGTCTACCTCAAGGGCCTGGCGGATTATTACTTCGTGGAATCACAGGATGCGGAGGCGGCTATGGCGATTTACCAGAAAATTTTGGACAAAAACCCGGCTGATGGACAAATTCTCCAGATTGCCGGTAATCTCAGTGTCGTATTGAACCGCTTTGAAGAGGCAGTCGACTATTACCAGCAACTGCTTGAGGTGGATCCCGGAAACGAGGATGCGACGCAATGCCTGGAAAAAATCCAGAGGCATTTAGATAAAAAACAGCAAGATGGGAATTCTGATGAATTATATCAACAGGCCCGGCAGTTGGCTGACCAGGGGCAGGTCAACGAGGCCATTGGCAAGCTGGAGCAGGTCATCGCACTGGATGCCGACTGCGCCCAGGCGTATAACGATCTCGGAGTACTTTACCACCAAAGCGGCGACGGGGACCGGGCTCTTGAAAACTACAAACGGGCAACCGCGCTGGATCCTTTAAACAAAACTTTTCAGAAAAATCTGGCGGACTTTTATTATGTCATCATGGGACGCGTGGCCGATGCGCTTAGCATCTATCTGGATATGCTTAAATCCGATCCCGAGGATATCGAAGTGCTGACGGCCGCTGGACACATTTGCTGCGATCTCGGCAAACCCGAGGATGCGGAAGTGTTTTTTTCCAGGGTGTTGGAAATTGAACCTTGGAATGCGCAGGCCGGTGAATATCTGCACAAATTGACGGAAGACCGGCAGGAAAACAATGTCGCCGGGATGTCGACCTGAAAATATGCCCCTGAAAAGCGCGCCGTTTGCCATGGATATCGCCGATGAGCTGCACAAAGGCCTGGATCTTCACCGGGCCGGTATGCCCGAGCAGGCACGGCAGATCTATGCGCGGATTTTGGAAGCTCTTCCGCTTCAACCGGATGCATTGCATCTTTCCGGGGTGGCCGCGCTGGATGCGGGCTGCCCGGATGATGCCGTTTCCCTGATCGAAAAGGCGATTGAGGTAGATCCTGATCAGTCGGCCTTTTACAATAATCTCGGCAACGCCTATATGCAAAAGGGGCAGACAACCCGGGCCATCCAGAGTTATCAGCAGGCCATTCGGAAACAATCCGATTATGCCGAGGCTTTTTTTAACCTGGGCAATGCCTTTTACCAGCAGCAGGATGATGAGAATGCCGTTGCCAACTATTGGCAGGCGGTGGATATCCAGCCACAGCTGACCCATGCCTGGTTCAACCTGGGGCGAGCCTTGCGACGAATGGGGCAGTTGCCGCAGGCTTTGAATTGTTATGCAAGAGTGCACAATCTGAAGCCTGATTACCTGGAAGCCTGCTATGAAGCCGGCGAGATTTGCACCGAATTGTCTCAATTGGTAAAAGCCGCCGGGTGGTATAAAAAATCGTTGGCAGTCAAACCGGATGAATGGATCGCACATTTCAACCTGGGAAACATTTACCGGGAAATGGAAGAAATCCATCGTGCGCTGCATTGCTACCGCACGGCGCTGAAATACAATCCCGCAGCGGCCAAAGTTTACCTGAACATGGGCATCGCCTGCAAGTCACTGGGTAATTTTCCCGAAGCCCGACAGTGCTATGAGAAATGCATTCAGCTGGAACCGAATTTATTAGAGCCATACTATAACCTGGGCAATTTGTTGCAAGCAACCGGTCAGTTGGAACCTGCCGTCAATTACTACCGCCAGGCGCTGAAAATTGACAACCGCCATCCCGGCGTGCTGGTGAATCTGGGAAATGTTTACCAGGCCAGGGGGCAGTCCGAAAAGGCGGACGCATGTTTCCGGCAGGTTTTAGATGACGATCCGGACAACTATACCGCGTTGATCAATTTTGGAAACGTTCTGGTCAATTCAAACCGGGCCGTTGAAGCCCTCCAGCTGTACCGGCGGGCGATCCGGCTGAAGCCGCAACGCTTTGAAGCCTATGTAGGACTGGACAATGCCTGTCGACGGTTGAATCGAACCGATGATGCTGTGGAGTTTTACCGGCGTGAACTGGCAGTCAATCCCCTCAATGGAAAGGCTTTGTTCCATCTCGGCCTGACGTTGCAATCCCAGGCAAACCATCAGGACAGCCGGCAGGCCTTTAAAAAGGCCATGGAGCTGGAGCCGGAGTTTTCACCGGCGCACTGGCAGTACTATTTGAGCCTGCCGCTATTATATCAAAATGAAACTGAAATTCAGGCCTGGCGGGTTGAATACCGCCGGGGTCTGGATTGCCTGTCGCAGAACATCAAACTGGATACATCCACCAAAAAACAAGAAGCGTTGGAGGCTATCTGCGGCCAGCCCAATTTCTATCTTCCTTACCAGGGCGGGAATGACAAAGATCTGCAGGAAGAATATGGGCGGTTGGTTAACCGTATCATGGCTGCCAATTTTCCCCAATGGAGCGGGAGGGGTAAAAAATGGCATGCCCCTCGATCCAGGAAAATTCGCATTGGTTATATCTCGGCGCACTTGAAGTCGCACACGGTGGGAAAGCTTTTTGCCGGATGGGTCAAACACATTGACCGCGACCGGTTTGAAACTTTTTGCTACCTGTTGAGTGCCCACCGCGATGGAGTTTCCCAGCTATATGCCCGCTGCAGTGACCATTTTTGCCAACTCTGGGGGGATGTCGGCACGGCTGCCCGGCGCATCGCTGATGATCAGCTGGATGTGCTGATTTATCTGGACATCGGCATGCATGCGCCCGCGACGGCATTGGCCGGTTTGCGATTGGCGCCGGTACAGTGCGTTACCTGGGGACATCCGGTGACCACAGGACTGGCGACCATAGACTATTTTTTAAGCTCGCAGCTCATGGAGCCGGATAATGCCCGGAGCCATTACAGCGAGCAGCTGGTCTGTCTGCCCAATTTATCCATCCATTATGAGCGGCCCCGGCTCCCGGAACTTACCAAGACACGTGAGCAGCTCGGATTACGCAAAGATGCTTTTATCTATCTGTCGCCACAGTCGATTTTCAAATACCTGCCGCAGTATGACCGGATTTTTGTGCGCATTGCCCAGCAGGTACCCGAGGCCGGCTTTGTTTTTATCGCCAACCAAAGCCGGCAGGCCACCGAGATGTTTCGCAGCCGTTTGGGTCGGGCATTTGAAAATGCCGGCCTTGATTTTAATACCTTTTGCACGCTTTTGCCTCAGATGGGTACCGATGATTATTTCAGCTTGAATCTCGCCGCCGATGTTTTGCTGGACACACCAGCGTGGTCGGGAGGCAAAACGACTCTGGAAGGCATCAGCTGCGGCCTGC
>JAOZPY010000160.1:3566-6463 GCA_029932495.1 Desulfobacterales bacterium | reverse complement strand
ACGCAACAGCCAGAGATATATTCACCTACGTGCTGCGGGACATGACCTCTGCCGACGGCGGCTTTTATTCGGCTGAAGACGCCGACAGCGAAGGGAAAGAAGGCAAATTTTATGTCTGGACAATGGAAGAATTTCACCGGACGCTGGCGGGTGAAAACGCCCAAAGGTGGGAAGCGATCCTGAGATTGAACCGGGAGGGGAACTTCACCGATGAGGCCAGCCGGCAAAAAACCGGCGCCAACATCCTGCACTTGACCGCGCCGCTGGAAACATGGGCGCAAAAGCTGGGGGTGCCGGAAGGACAGCTGGATTCAGAATGGGATAAAATCCGCGTACAACTATTTGACGAACGCAAAAAGCGGGTCCCCCCTTTAAAAGACGATAAAGTTCTGACGGACTGGAACGGCCTGATGATTGCCGCCCTGGCCTTGGGAGCACGTGTCCTGGATCAGCCCGAATATGAAAGGGCTGCCCGCAAAGCCGTCGACTTTATCCTGTCAAATATGCGCGATAACAACGGTGTCCTTTTTCACCGCTTCAGAGACGGTCAGCGGGCCGTGCACGCCCATGCCGCTGATTATGCGTTTTTAACCCACGGTCTTTTAAGCCTTTATCAGGCCACCTTTGACCCGGCCCTGGCCGAAGAAGCCGCCACGCTGCAAGCAAAAATGAGAAAAGATTTCTGGGATGATGAAAACGGCGGGTTTTTCGCGACTGCCAAAAACCGCACCGACCTGCCGGTACGCCCCAAGGAGCTTTATGATGGGGCGATGCCATCGGCCAACTCCGTTGCTTTTTTCAACCTGGTGCTGCTGTCGCGGATGACCGGGGAGGCGCGATGGCAAAAGCTGGCCGCTGCCCAGCAACGGGCCTTTGCCGGCACGTTAAAATCTCAGCCCCCGGCGTATACCTACTTTTTGTGTGCGCTGGATATGGTCCTGGAACCGGACCCACAACGATCTTTGAATGACGATAAAACCGACGCCGGTAAAAGGGTCCATCAAAACGATGCATGAAAAACAAATCCGCTCATTGCGCCAGGCGCTGATTGGCTGGTACGGTGCGAATCAGCGCGATCTTCCCTGGAGGAAAACCCACAATCCTTATTATATCTGGGTTTCCGAGGTCATGCTGCAGCAAACCCAGGTTGGCACGGTAATCCCCTATTACAACCGTTTCGTGCAACGCTTTAAAACTCTTACACAGCTGGCCCGGGCGGATTTGCAGACGGTTTTAAAACTGTGGGAGGGACTGGGCTACTATGCCCGCGCGCGCAACCTGCACCAGGCGGCTGGCATGGTTTTAGAAAAGCATCAGGGCGTCATTCCTGATCGCTGGGACGATTTTCGCAAACTGCCCGGAGTCGGCGATTACATCGCCGCCGCTGTTTTGAGCCTCGCATTCGGGCAACCCTACGCTGTGGTGGACGGCAATGTCAAACGCGTGTTGGCACGCCTGCAGACTATCAAGGAACCTGTGAACCAAACGGGCTCAGCCCGGATTTTCCGGCAACTGGCCGCCACCTTGCTGGAGCCCGACGATCCAGCGACTTTCAACCAGGCCGTCATGGAACTCGGCGCCCTGGTATGCAAACCGGCCACCCCGCTTTGCAGCGACTGCCCGCTTGTCACAATGTGCCTGGCATACCAGCGCGGCCAGGTGAACGATTACCCCCGCAAACAAAAAAAACGGCCCATACCGCAATATCAAATTGCCGTCGGCGTCGTTTTTAAAAAGGACCGGGTGCTGATCACCCGGCGCAGCCCCGACGGGCTTCTGGGTGGGCTGTGGGAATTTCCCGGCGGCAAACTTGCCGACGGGGAAACGGCCGCGGCCGCCTGTATGCGCGAAATCAAGGAAGAAGTCAATCTTAGCATCAGAATCGATGCCCACCTGGACCGAATTAAACATGCCTACACGCATTTTAAGATTGAGATGGACGTATTTTGCTGCTCCTATGTTTCCGGCCGGGTAAAGCTCAATGGCCCGGTGGACCATCGCTGGATCCGGCTTGACGAACTCGATGACTATCCCCTGCCCGGGGCCAACCATAAATTTATCGGCAAGCTCAAGCAGTACAACCGGAGTGTGAAAAATAGTGACAAGTGACGAGTAACAAAGGCCATGGTTGACATCCTTCTCATCCAGCCACCCATCCGGGATTTTTATCTTACCGCCAAGCGCACCATTCCCTACGGCCTGGCCTGCATTGCAGCGGTGCTGATCGAAAACGGATTTTCCGTGGATATCCTGGATGCACTGGCCACATCAAAAACCAGAATTATCGATATCCCGCCGCAACTGGACTATTTACGCGGCTATTACGGCCCGGCAGACCACTCACCGTTTGCCCTGTTTCATAGATTCAAGCATTTCGGTGTCAGTTTTGCTCACATCGGCCATCTGGCGAAACAATCCGGAGCTTTTCTGGTGGGCATTTCATCGTTGTTCAGCGCTTACGTGAATGAGGCCTTCCAAACAGCTGAAGCGGTGAAAGCCAGTCACCCGGACTGTAAAATCGTTGTCGGCGGCCATCACCCCACGGCGTTGCCCCACAGCGCAATGGACTGTGCAGCCATTGATTTTATCCTGCGCGGGGAGGGTGAGGTTGCCATCGCCCGGCTGGCCGCCGCGGTCAAACACAATGCGGGTTATGAAAACGTGCCCGGTCTGGTGTTTCGAAAACCGGGTTCGGGCCTGCAGGTCAACGCGCCGGTTGCCATGGATCATCCGGGCCACTACCCGGCGCCGGCCACCCATCTTATCAACCATCGTTTTTACCGGCGCAGCGGCAAAGTCAGCATGGTTATCGCCGCCAGCCGGGGATGTCCGATGCGCTGCAGCTATTGCTGCGTGGGGGCATCGTCTTTGCTGCCATACCGCCGCCGAAGTGTCGC
>JAOZPY010000160.1:0-3466 GCA_029932495.1 Desulfobacterales bacterium | reverse complement strand
ATCAATCTCTCATTGGTTTCAACCTGCCGGCAGCAGTTGAAAAGATTTCGCCGCCCTGACGTTCGCAGTGATGTCGACCGGGTGCTGGAGCACTGCGAAACCCTGGATTTAAAGGCCGTTGCCTATATTATTGCCGCCGCCCCATTCCAAAGCGCTCTTGATTCTCTGGACGATCTTTTATACCTGGCCGGCCGCCGGGTGCTGGCCGGACTTTCCATTTTTTACCCGGCCCCGGGCAGTTCCGATTTTAACCTGTGCCAAACCCACGGGCTGCTGCCTGATGACTTTTGCCGCCTGCGGGCAACGGCCCTGCCCATTTCCCACACCACCACCCGGCTGCAGGCTGTTACCCTGCTGCGCCTGTCCCGGATTGTTAATTTCATGAAATTGCTGGCGGACATGAAAATACCGCTGCCCATGGCCAGCAGCCAGGCGGTCGACATCCGGCAACCGCAAGACCGGATTGAAGCAGGCATCCAACTGCTCAGTAGATTTCTGGGCGATGGTTGGATCCGGGGGGTCGACCCGGGAGGTAAAATCTTCAAACATCGCACCGCCACCGAGCTGACCGGCCGGTTTATCAAAGCTCTTGGATCTATCAAAATCCGGGGAACACAATGAGCACCGGCCGTATTTTTGCTTTGATAACACGGCCCAAATTGTGTATGATCTTATTGATCGTAAATAAAATGAAGAAGGATACCCCGCACCATGGCTTATACTGTAAAAGACATTTTAGCAATGGAAGTTGCACCGGCCCTGGGTTGCACCGAGCCGGTCGCAATTTCCCTGGGCGCTGCCGCAGCTGCTTCACTGCTGCCCGACAGACCTGTGGATTCCATTGAAATATGGGTGGATCCGAATATTTATAAAAACGGACTGGCGGTTTCAATTCCGGGAACCAACGGGTTGTCAGGGCTGGATACGGCTTCGGCCATTGGAGCGGTGGGCGGCGATCCAACGCTTAAGCTGGAAGTTCTGGAACCCCTTGATGATGATGCCGTGGCCCGGGCCCAAAAAATGCTGGCCGAAGGGCGGGTCAAGGTCAACCTGCTGGCGGATCACAAAGGCCTTTATATTAAAACCGTCTTGAAAAGCGGGGCGGACGCGGCCGAATCCGTCATCCGTGACCTGCATGACAACATTGTTTCGCTGACATTAAACGGCCGTCAAATAGCCGATAACCCCTTGGTAACACCGGACACGCAGGAAAACGATTCCGGCGGGCTGGCGCGCCTGGAATCCTGGCTTAAGAAGCTTTCCCTGGCCGAACTGCTGGAACTTGTGGATGATCTCGATGAAGAAGACCGGCATTTTCTGGCCGAAGGCATTGAGCACAACATGCGTCTTGCTGAAAACGGGCTCAAGCACGGGCAGGGGCTGGGAGTCGGCAGAACGCTGGAAAGGCTTTACCGGCAGGGACTGATTAAAAAAGACATGATCCTGGCAGCCCGGATCCTGACCTCAGCGGCAGCTGATGCCCGCATGGCCGGAGTGAAACTGCCGGCCATGAGCTCAGCGGGCAGCGGCAACCACGGGCTGACTGCCATCCTGCCCATAAAAGCCGTCAGCGACTTTGTGAACTGCGATCAGCAGACTCTTCTTGAGGCCATCGGGCTGAGCCACATTATTACCGCTTATATCAAAGCTTTTACCGGCAGGCTGTCAGCGGTATGTGGTTGTTCGATTGCGGCCGGTGCCGGCGCCACGGCAGGCATTACCTACCTGATGGCGGGAGACGTTCATCACATCGCCGGGGCGATTAAAAATTTAACTGAAGATCTTGCCGGCGTCATCTGCGACGGAGCCAAGGCCGGCTGCGCCCTCAAACTGGCTACAGCCGCCGGTACGGCCGTGCAGGCAGCGCTGTTTTCCCTGCAGGGGGTCAATGTCATGGCCACCGACGGCATTATCGGCGCTTCCCCGGAGCAGACCATGCAAAATGTCGGCACCATCAGCACCGAAGGCATGATCGAAACCGACCGCACGATATTGAAAATCATGCTGGAAAAACAGTTTTCGGATTACTGATCCCACCTTTTAAACCCATTTGCTACCAATCGCGCGCAATATGTATTGCGGTTGCGCGTCATTGTTCATTTGGGGGAAAAGACAGTGGACCGGTGGGCGTTAAAACAACTGCAACCTCTGACGGTAGGCCTCAATGACCACCCGAGGATCGTCGGTAATTACGATATTATCGCGGATCCAGGCCGGCGCCCGGTTCTGCCGGATCATTTCGTGAATCTGGTTTTCAATGCCGCTCCAGTATCTGCCGCCGCCTTCGGTGTCGAATAAAATAACCGGCACCGGATCCAGAATGGACAGCTTCATGTTGCAAAGGGTGATACCGAGCTCTTCGAGCGAACCCAGCCCCCCGATGTTAAAAATGGGAAACGAGGCGATTTCAAACCACTTCTGCCGGCTGTGGCGACATGTCGCCTGGAACACCTGGCAAAAATCCACCTCAGTGGTCATGGACTGATCAGTGATATCCAGAAAATTGGCGCCGGATAGAATGCCACGCCTCCGGGCCAGGGTGTTGGCCTGTTCCATGACCCCGCTGCCTCCACCGGTGACGATGCCAATCCGCCGTCCCCAGAAGTCAATGAGCGCATCCATCAGCGCGGCAAGCCGCCGCTGGCCTTTTTCGGAAAGCCGGCGGTTGGAGCCGTAAAAAGCAAACAACATGGACTTGTGAAAAGCTGCGATCCGTTCAGGGTCCACGAAATAGCCCTTTCCGTCGCGCATGGTGTGCTTCATCAGGCGGCCGTTGAGCCCGGATACCCAAAAAACCTCAAGACCAAAGGCATGATACTCTTCAAGGCGATGATGATCCTGCTGGGACAGAAACGGCCCATGTTCGCAGGAAGGCTCGAAAAAGTACAACGTTTTGAGTTTTCCCTCACAGGTCAGGTTGATAATGTCGCGGTGTTCCATAATGTTCGGAAAGTATTTCAAAACCAGCACCGCCGGCCGGCCATTGAGGGATTTGCCGATCCGGGAGGTCCCATACACATGGGCGCACTGGCTGGCAGGTGAAAAATCGCGTCTGGCCACCGCACACACAGCCCGGGTCACCTGGCAGGCCTGCGGCGGACCGTTGCGAAATATGCGGGCGTTTTCCAATCCATCGGGGCGATCGGCAACCACGGCCACGGGTTTATCAATGAAATGGCAGGTGGGACGCCGGGGAGGACGAAATAATTTTTCAAGCTCCCGCATCTGGCGATAAGTGTAGAAAGGGGGCGTTTTGCCTTTTTTCCCCAGGTAATGACCTTTTTCAGAGCGTGCCGCGCGGTAAATCCGGGCGGAGATCAGCGGGTTGACGATGGGGTGGGTGCTATGGTTGACGATTTCCAGATAAATTCGAATCCCGCGGGTTTTGATCGGATCCAGCACGGTCGCCGGCAGGTTGCGCCCCAGGGCAAACCCGCTTTGAAGGACCACGTAATGTTCATTGAGA
>JAOZPY010000159.1 GCA_029932495.1 Desulfobacterales bacterium | reverse complement strand
AAGCGGCCAATCCTGGCACGGCCCGCTGGCCGTCTCGGAAGCGGTGAAAAAGCCGCCCGCTGCCGTCGCGCATGCGGGACAGGATAAATTCAACGGCTTTGCGCGCAGCGTTTTCATAGGCGGGTTGGTCCAGGATGCGTGCGCCCAGGGCGAGCGCTGCAATCATCAAGCCGTTCCAGTCGGTCAGAATCTTGTCGTCTTTCAGGGGTGGAATCCGCTTTTGGCGGGCGGCGAACAATTGGGCGCGGATCCGGTCCCATTCAGATTCGAGCTGTTCGCGCGGCAGTTCCAGTTTGGGCGCCCATTTTTTCAGCGGCGCGGTCAGATGCAGGATGTTGGCACCGGTTTTTTGGCGGCGGGCTTCATCGGCAAAGTTGCCCTCCGGGCTGACCCGCAGGATCGTCTCCCATCTGGACGCATTCTCATCGGCCAGCACCCGGCGAAAATCTTCGGTCTTCCAGATGTAAAATTTGCCTTCCACCCCTTCGCTGTCAGCATCTTCAGCCGAATAAAAGCCGCCCTCGGCGGCGGTCATTTCGCGCAGCACGTAAGTGAAGATATCCTGCGCGGTGGCGGCGAACAGGGAGGTTTTTGAAATCCGGAAGGTCTCCAGGCAGGCCATGGCAATCAAGGCTTGATCGTAAAGCATTTTTTCGAAATGAGGCAGCAGCCAGTGTTTATCAGTGCTGTAACGGTGAAAACCAAAGCCCACATGATCCCAGATTCCGCCCAGGCGCATGGCGGTCAACGTCTGCTGCACCATCTCCAGGGCGGCTGGATCTGCACTGCGCCGGTAGCAGCGCAGCAGATAAAGCAGTCGGTGGGCAGAGGGAAACTTGGGTGCGGATTCAAACCCCCCATGCCGGGGATCAAATCTTTTTTTGATCTGCTGATAGGCCTGGTCCAACAGGGAGACATCGGGGCCATCGGCCGGCTCAAACGTGAAGGCCCGTTGCAGACCAGTGGTAATGCTGTCGGCAGATTCCTCGATTTTTTGTCTCTGAGTTTGCCAGATTTTTTTGACTTGCCGACAGATATCGATTAATCCGGGCCGACCCATCTGGCTGCGTTTGGGCAGATAGGTGGCAGCAAAAAAAGGTTTTTTATCCGGCGTCATAAAGATGCTCAACGGCCAGCCGCCGCTTCCACTCAGGATCTGGCAGGCAGCCATATAAACGGCATCGATGTCCGGTCGCTCTTCGCGGTCCACTTTAATGCAGACAAAGGTGTCATTAAGGTGCCCGGCGGTCTCTTTATCTTCAAAGGACTCTTTTTCCATCACATGGCACCAATGGCAGGTGGCATAGCCAATGGAAAGAAAGATGAGTTTGTTTTCCGTCATGGCCTGAGCAAAGGTTTCGTTGCACCAGGGATGCCAGTTGACCGGGTTGTGGGCGTGCTGCAGCAGGTAGGGACTTTTTTCATGAATGAGCTGGTTGGGGGGCATGATCACCTATCAGGTTATAGATAAAGTATGAAGCACGTAATTCGAAACAAGATAGAGGTCTAAAATCAAAGGTGCATGGTAAAGGTCCAAGGTACAGGGTTAGCGCTTTCTGACCCGCCGAAGGCGGATGCCCTGTACCTTGTACCCTGCACCTTGAACCTTAATTCCTTCTTGAAATATAGCCACCCAGAGAGCACTTGGCAATACACGAGAAAAATTCAGCGGTCCTGCAGGTGGTGGTAGGCCGGGTAGGTGGTCAGGCGGGCGTCTTGAACCGGCCGGCTATTTGGGCGGTACAAATCCCCATGGCCGCCTGCCGGGTCTTGTTTTAAAAGAGGCAGTTCAACAATCGGTGCTTCCCGGTAGAAACGAAACGGCTGCGGCTGGTTTTCCCAGTCCATATATTCCGCGGACCTGGCATAACGGTGGTAATGATGCTTGGTCTCTTCGTGATAGTGGGCAATGGACTGAAATGCGGAGTCCATATCAGTGGCCGAAGGTGTTTCTGTGGGTGAATTCCGCCACTTCCCGTCGTTTGGGCGCCGAGGTTTCCTTGGCGGGATAACCCAGTGGGATCAGGACCACCACTTCGTAGCCTGCCGGCACCTGCAGTATTTCTTTGGCCCTGTCCTGGTCGAACAGGCCCACCATTACGGTTGCCAGTCCGAGACTGTGGGCGGTCAGACAAAGGTTTTCGCAGGCGATGCCCAGGTCGAACATGAACCAGTCACCGAATTTTGTGGTGACCTGACTTTTATAGTACCCGGAAGACTCTAATTTGCCGCACACTGCCAGCAGCACCGGGGCCTGGACGACCGCGTTGGTTGCCGGCTGTCCCTTGGCCGGCAGGGTGGTCTGAAGTTTTTGCTTGATGGCGGCGTCTTTGACAACGATAATTTCCCAGCACTGGGTGTTGGCCCAGGATGGCGCCCATTTGACCGCCTCCAGGACGGTATTTAATTTATCATCGGCTACCGGTGTATCTTCATACTTGCGAACGCTTCTTCTGGTTTTGATGATATCCATAAATGACTGCATACCCTGTCCCTCCATTGGCGCTAAAGGTTGTTGGCTCGTTAATACCACAGACGCTAAACGGTGCAGGTCCTAAAAAAAAGGCAACACCGGTTGGTGTTGCCCTGTAATATAGTGAAATTTTTACCGATCAGCCACAGCCCCCACAGCCGTCCCCACAGCCGGAATAGCTTGCACCGAAATCAATGCCCGAGGTGATTTTAAATCCATACCCCAGAAAATCAATTTTTACGGGTTTGGCCTTCTCGTAAAAATTCTTATCGATGATAAATTTAAATCCGTTTATATCGTACACATTATCTGTTTCTTTGGGCTCATCCAGAGCCATTGCCAGTGACGGGCCGCCTCACCCGCCCTCATTGAGAAATATCCGGATCGGCGATACTTCGCGATCCTTAAAATATTCAGCTATTTGTTGACTGGCTGCTTCGGTTACTTCCAGCATGGCATCCTCCTTAAGTAAGATATGATCGACGCGATTCGACCGGCGGGAATTGATCAGATCGCTTAAACAGACTTATGTTAATAATGCGGAGCGGATTTGTCAATGGTTAAATTGAAGATCCAAGCTGGCCGTTGATTTCCGCCAGGATGTTGCTTAACGCAGTGATTGCAGATAGCGACCATAGATCCGATAATTTTTTTCGGAAAAAAGCATGAAAAACACTTTTTCAATGGCCGGGTTTGCGGACAGAAACGCGACTGTGGTGTCTACTGCAATTTTGCAGGCCGCTTCAATGGGATACCCGTAAACGCCACAGCTGATGGCCGGAAATGCAATCGAGGCAATGCCGTTGTCAATGGCCAACTGCAGGCTGTTACGGTAACAAGACGTCAAAAGTGTTTTGTCTTTTGGCTTTGCACTGTACACGGGGCCCACCGTATGAATCACATAACGGGCCGGCAGGTTGTAGCCGCCGGTTATTCTGGCTTCGCCGGTGGGACAACCGCCCAGGGTGCGGCATTCGGCCAAAAGCTCGGGGCCGGCGGCCCGGTGGATAGCGCCGTCCACCCCGCCTCCACCCAGCAGCGAGGTGTTGGCGGCATTGACGATGGCGTCCACTTCGCACCGGGTGATGTCTCCCTGGGCGATTTCGATTTTATCCAAAATTTCCTTATCCATGACGATTATCCTTTGGAAGTTAAAATCCTGATCAGAACTTAAAATTTAATGCGGAATGGATTCAATTAACTTTTCACTTTTAACCTTGCACCTTGTACCTGGTACCTTGCACCTGGCCCTATAAGTCATACAGCGTTTCATCCCTTTTCGGAGCCGGGCGCCGGGCGGATTTGGCGCCTGCCTTTTTTCCCGGCAGTACGAACGGTTCTTCATCTTCCAGCAGGTCTCCCATTTCAGCTTCAATCGCGTCTGGATCCTCGCCGGCTTCCATCCGTTTAAGCGCTTCCTGCATGCCGGCGCCCAGTTCAAGTCCGGTCATGTCCGTCAGTTTGCGCATCAGGTCGGCGGCCTGGCGCGGGTCATCCTCATTGATTTTATCGGCTTCACCGGCCAGCATTTGCATGGCCTTTCCCATTTTGCCTTCATCAAAGGGCAGATCATCCATATCTTCGTTTTCAGAGGCCTTGCCGGTAACGGCAAAGGCCGACATCTGCCGCGAGAGGGTGCGGGTTTTGCATTTGGGGCACTTCGGTTTTTTAGTGGTGTTAACGGATTTAGAGAAAAAATTAAAAATCGTATTGCAGTCCTGGCAGTAAAATTCGTAAATCGGCATGGGGTGCGCTCCTTAACTTGGTCTCGATGCTGGCATGATATTGAATTAACAAATACCCAAATTAAGCTTATTGTAAAAAATTATAAAATTTATCATTATGCTTGTCAACTGCATGGCACTCATCAATCGAAGGGCATAAGCCGGGCTTTGCATGCGCCCTGGGACTTGCCACGGACAACGAGCTACGGACAACGGACGGTTTGTATCATTGACTTGCCGGGCGGCTTTTGTTATGCCACCCCAACGAACATGCAAACCCAAGGTAAATGAACACAGAAAGGATTTGAACAGCATGCAACAAACACTGTCGATAATTAAACCCGATGGGGTGCAGCGCGGATTGATCGGAGATGTCGTCGGCCGCCTGGAAAAAGCAGGCCTGAACATCGTGGCCATGAAAATGCTGCATATGACCAAAAAACAAGCTGAAGGTTTTTATGCTGTCCACCGGCAGCGGCCCTTCTTTGAAAGTCTGACGAAATTCATGAGCTCAGGCCCCGCAGTGGTCATGGTTTTGGAAGCCGAAAATGCGATTGCCCGCTATCGTGAATTGATGGGCGCCACCGATTGCCGGGAGGCTGCCGAGGGAACCATCCGGCGGGATCTGGCCACCGATATTGAAAAAAATGTGGTGCACGGATCGGACTCCCCTGAAACAGCCGCTTTTGAGATTGCGTATTTTTTCAACCAGTTTGAAATTGTGCAGCCTTAAGTTGTTTAAAACTTGGGCCGGGCAATTTTCTCATCAGATTGCAAGTCACTGCGCATGGCTGATAGAGTCGACCTCCATAACGTTTCCATCGTGCTGCATCGTCCACGCTATCCCGAGAATATCGGGGCGGCCGCCAGGGCCATGCGCAATATGGGCATTGCGCAGTTGCTGGTGGTGGATCCGCAAAACTTCGATTATACAAAAATCTGTCGTATGGCCACCCACGCGGCACTGGACGTGGTTAAGCGGATGCAGGTCCATGAGACGCTCTCAGATGCGCTGGCCGAATTCAGCTTCGTGGTGGGAACCACCGCCCGGCTGGGCGGTCAGCGCAAGGCCATCAGCACACCCTCCAGGCTGGCCGCCAGGCTTGTTCCCATATCCGTTCAAAATAAAATCGCCGTTGTTTTCGGACCGGAAGACCGGGGGCTGACCAATCGGGAAATCCGCCACTGCCACACGCTGGTCCACATCCCCACCGCTGAATTTTCTTCACTCAACCTGGCCCAGGCGGTTATGGTGCTATGCTACGAACTGTTTTGCTATCGCGATGCTGGCAAAGAGGTGAGCCCCATACCGCGCCTGGCCAACCGCCGGGAGCTGGAAGCGATGTATGGGCAGCTCAAAGATGTCCTGATGCGCATCAGTTTCATCAATCCGGACAATCCGGATTATTTCATGAACAATTTCCGCCAGTTCTTTTCCCGTCTGCCCTTAAGGGCCAAGGAGGTCAGGATCATCAGGGGGCTGTGCCGGCAGATCGACTGGTACGGTGAAAAATGTCGCCAAGACGGACATATGTCCGGAAAGGATTGAACCATGCAATTGATTCGTTTCGGGCCTCCTGGAAATGAAAAACCCGGGATACTGAAAAATGGTACCATTGTCGACTTGAGGGCAATATTTCCGGATATTCCGGATATTGGGCGGGATTTTTTTGAAAACGGCTGGTTGGAAAAAGTTGCCCGCCTGGATGTTGCAGGCGTTGAGTTGAAAGTCCGCCTGGGCTGTCCGATTCAGCGTCCGTCAAAGCTGATCTGCCTGGGCATCAACTACACCGACCACAAGGATGAAAGCGGCTTTGAAAAACCGTCACAGCCCCAGCTGTTTTGCAAAACGCCGAACACCCTTTGCGGACCATATGATCCCATCGTGCTGCCCCGCAGCAGCGGCCAGGTGGACTGGGAAGTGGAACTGGCTGTTGTGATCGGACGCCGGGGCAAGCGGATTGCCGCCGGGCAGGCCTTTGACTATATTGCGGGTTATTGTGTAATGAACGATGTATCAGCCCGCCAGGCCCAATTCAGCGATACCCAGTGGTTCCGGGGCAAATCTTTTGACACCTTCGCTCCTTTGGGCCCTGCACTGGTCACCGCCGATGAGATCGAAGATGTCCACAACCTGGCCCTGACAGCCATTGTCGACGGGGTGACCATGCAGGCGGCCAATACCCGGGAGATGATATTCAATGTCGCCGAGATCATCGCCTACGTCAGCGAGGACATCACCCTGGAGGCGGGGGATATTATTTCCACCGGAACCCCCTCGGGTGTCGGAATTTTCAGGGATCCACCGGTGCTGCTCAAGGCCGGCTGTGTGGTGGAATGCCGTAT
>JAOZPY010000158.1 GCA_029932495.1 Desulfobacterales bacterium | reverse complement strand
GCCGGCACCATGGCGGCGGCCGTGTCGATGAGGTAGTCGATTTCATTGATGGTCGGCCGGATATCCTCAAGGCTGTCCATATGGATGGAAGTGGTCCCCAGAATGGACACCGTTCCGCCGGGAACCAGTATATCGGCGTCCGATGAGTGGCGCAGTCGGTTTAACACCCGCTGGGAAAGTCGTTTATCGGTAATCAGCAAGCTGCCCTTGGAATAAAGCAATTCAATGCGGGCGCCGGCCAGCGCGGCCACCTCAGCCGCCCAGGCACCGGTGGCGTTGATGACAAAATCGGCTTCAATGGTGATCTGCCTGCCTGTTTTGGCGTTCAACAGGCGCACGCCCTGGATACGGTGGTTGCGAATACTAAACCCGACGACTTGTGAATACAACTGCAGGCTGCACCCCAGATCCACGGCCTGGGCAATATTTTCCAGCGTCAGGCGAAACGGATCGACAGCCGCATCCTCAACCTTGAAAGCGGCAATGAGTTTTTCGGAAAGCGCCGGTTCCAACTCCCGGGCCTCAGCGATGTCCAGTTCATCAACTGCAATGGCGCACCGGGCACACAGATGGGGAAAATCCGCCACAAAATTTTCATCATCCCCGGCAACGGCCACAAACAACCCGCCGGTATCCTCGATGCACTGGGGTGCCAGTTTTTTGAGCAGCCGGCTTTCGTCGCGACATTCCCGGGCCGCCTGGGGGTCATTGCGTACGTAACGCGCCCCGCTGTGCAGCAGTCCGTGGTTGGCCCCGGAGGCCCCGGAATTAAAATCACGGCGTTCGACCAGCATGCACGCAACACCGCGCAACGCCAGGTCCCGGGCAATACCGGCGCCGGTCGCACCGCTGCCAATGATGAGCACCCGGGTTTTGCGGGTAGTCTTCTTTTTTTCCATACTCGTCTTACCTTAATCAAGCGAAAGTCGAAGGCCCCCGGCTTCAAGGCGTCCAGGGGTGCAAAAGTTTTACCCTACTGGTATCAGCAAGCAGGGTGGTTTTTCAACCGTAATTTAATGTAACCGCGCTTTTGCAACCCTCTCACCCTGTTTTCCCTCCGCCGCAAAATTCAACCGATTTTGCACAAACGCCGCTTTTCTGCTATGAAAAATACAACCGCCAATCCAAACCGTGTGAGCCATGGAGATTTTCGCATGAAGCCTGTATCCTGCCGTTTCAAAGGACCTGGAATTGCAGCCACCCTTGCCACTTTGATTATCCTTTTGTGCTTGGCGCCCTTTGCCGGAGCACAAAACGGGTCAAAGATGACGCTGAAAATCGCCCTGCTGCCCATTCCGGACGCCCTGCCCTATTACGTCGCTGAAGCAAAGGGTTATTTCAAAGCGCTGGGCATCACCGCCACCGCGGTGCCGGTTGCCAGCGGGCTGGAGCGCGATCAACTGATGCAATCCGGACAAATCGACGGCATGCTCAACGAGTTGATCACCACGGCCAACTTCAACCGCCGCCGCATTCAGGTCAAAACCGTTATGACAGCCCGCCGGGCCTATGCGCATTACCCCCTGTTTCGTCTGCTGGCGGCCCCGGCAAGCAGCCTGCGCTCGCCGGCGGACCTGACCGGAGTGCCTGTGGGCATCTCCATGAACACGGTCATCGAGTATGTTACCGACCGGCTGCTGTCAGCCGAAGGCTTTGATCCGCAAAAAATCGTGAAAAAATCGGTGCCGGTGATTCCGGAACGCTTCCAGTTGCTGCTCCAGGGGCAGATCAAAGCGGCCACCCTGCCGGATCCCCTGGCGGCCAGTGCGCTGGCAGGCGGTGCCCGGCAAATTGTGGCGGATTCATCCCATCCTGAATACAGTGTGAGCGTGCTCAGCTTCAACGTCGCCGCCCTTGAAAACAAGCCGCAGGCCATACGCGGATTTTTGAAGGCCTGGGACCGCGCCGTCGTGCAGATCAATCAAAAACCCGAATCATTTCACGACCTGCTGTTGAAAAAAATCCGCGTACCCGCCAACATTCGGGACACGTTTAAAATACCCCCTTACCCGCGCCGCCAGGTTCCCGACGCCGGCCAATGGGCCGATGTCATGCAATGGATGACGACCAAAGGCTTGCTGGCCTCGCCTCTGGACTACAATGATTCCGTAACTGCTGCATACCTGCCATGACTGTCGCCATGATCGAAATTCGTGACCTGACTTTTGCCTATGGTGGCGGGCCGCCGATTTTTGAAAACTTCAACCTCAAAATCGACCGCGGCGCTGCGTGGTCGGTAATCGGCCCTTCCGGTTGCGGCAAAACCACCCTGCTGTATCTGCTGGCAGGCCTGCACCGTGCGGACAACGGGACGGTTGTCATCGACGGCAGGCCGGTGGTACGTCCCCGCCCCCGTACCGGGCTGGTGCTGCAGGATCATGGGCTGCTGCCCTGGGCCAGTGTGCGGGAAAATGCCCGCCTGGGACTGAGCGTGTGGGAATTTTACGGCTCCGACGGAACCCATGCCCCGGCCAACTGGCACAAAGACCGGGCCGACGCCGACCGGCGGGTGGATTTCTGGCTGCAGAAGCTGGGCATCGCCGAGCTGCGCCACCAGTACCCGTCCAAACTTTCCCGGGGACAACGCCAGCGCACGGCCATTGTGCGCTCCCTGATCATGGAACCGGACCTGCTGTTGCTCGACGAACCCTTCTCGGCAATCGATGCCCCCACCCGGGAAGAGTTGCAACGGGTGATCACAAACCTGATCCGGAAATCAAAAACTGCCTGTATCATCGTCACCCACGATATCGAGGTCGCCGTCACCATGGGAGAAAAAATCCTGGTGCTGCGCAAAGGGGCAAACCAATCGCCCCTGGTTCTGGAAAATGAATGCACCGCCATTGAGGACCGGCATCACCATCCGGCATTTCATAATAAATGCGACGAACTGCGTCAAATTATGGGGGGACTGGCATGCACCACAGGCTGACACCCACAGCGGCCGGGATGGGATTTTTGATGTTCCTGGCCTTCTGGCAGGCGCTGGCATGGATTATCCACCGGCCCATCATGCCCTCGCCGGTCGAGGTGCTGCCGGTGTTTTTTGCTTCCATCTTCGGCGAACTGGGCTTTCATCTGCTGGCCAGCACCGCCCGTGTGCTGGCCGCCATCGGAATTGCGGTCCTCACTGCGGCACCCATTGGAATAGGTCTGGGACAACTCCCACGAATGGACCGCATTTTCGCACCCCTGATCGCCATCGTTTATCCAATCCCCAAGATCGTGCTGCTGCCGGTTATCTATGTATTGATGGGCATTACGGATATATCGAAGATCTTGCTGATCGCCCTGATTATTTTCTTCCAAATTCTGGTGGTAGTACGCGACCAGGCGGCCAAACTGCGCCCGGAGCTGATCCTTTCGGTGCGCTCCCTGGGAGCGGGCCGCCGGGCACTTTTCCGCTATGTCTACTTTCCGGCCTCCCTGCCCGCCGTGCTGACGGCCCTGCGCCTGTCCGTGGGCACGGCCATCGCCGTGCTGTTCATCGCCGAGCAGTCATTGACCACCTGGGGGCTGGGCTACTACATTGTCGTTGAAACTTACCAGGTTTTGCGATATCCGCAAATGTATGCCGGTATCCTGGCCATGAGTCTGCTGGGGCTGGCCCTTTATTTTGTGATATACAGCCTGGAACTGAAAGTCTGCGCCTATCAGGACTCGGGAGAAACCGGGTAGGCGGTATAAAACAGCCTGGAAAAAACATGAATCAAGCCCTTTCAAATGCAGCCGGTCCGGCAGCGGCCTGGATTCTGGCCGCCCGGCCCAAAACCCTGCCGGCGGCCATCGCCCCGGTAGCAGTGGGCGCCGGCCTGGCCTTTGCCCATCACCGCTTTGCCGCGGCGCCAGCCCTGGCGGCCCTGGCCGTAGCGCTGCTGCTGCAGGTAGGCGTCAACCTGGCCAATGATTACTTCGACTATGTTAAAGGTGTTGACGCCGGCAGACGGGACGGTCCCGTGCGGGTCACCCAGAGCGGTTTGATCCCGCCGCAGCGGGTAAAAAACGTCATGCTGGCCGTTTTCGGCTTGTCCCTGCTGCCGGGGCTGTACCTGGTTCATGTCGGCGGCTGGCCGCTGTTCATCATCGGTGCAGCCGCCATCGTCGCGGCCCTGGCTTACAGTGGAGGGCCCTATCCCCTGGCTTCCCACGGGCTGGGAGATCTGTTTGTATTTCTTTTTTTCGGCCTGGTGGCGGTCGGCGGAACTTACTATGCCCAGGCCCGGGCGCTGAGTTCCCTCGCCCTGGCGCTGGGGGCGGATGTAGGGCTGCTGATTACCGCCATTTTAGTGGTCAATAACCTGCGGGACATGGAAACCGACCGCGCCGCCGGCAAGCGCACCCTGGCGGTCATCATCGGGGAACGGGCGAGCCGGATGGAATACATCCTCCTGGTGGCCGGCGCCTATACCGTACCCATCATTATGGCTGCAGTCGGCGTATTTTGCGCCTGGGTGCTGCTGCCGCTGCTGTCCGCCCCCCTGGCATGGCGGCAAATTCGTACCATCCAACATTCTTCGGGGGGACCGGCCCTGAACCGGCTGCTGGCGGCCACGGCCCGCCTGGCCCTTGTTTTCAGCCTGCTTTTGTCTATTGCATTGATCCTGGACCCGTAGCCTTTATCATACCGACATCCGGGTCCATGGGGAAAAATTGCTTCTAAGGAGAACCTTGATGAAGAAATTATTTGTCATTTTTTGGGGGCTGGCATTGGCAGGTACATTCGGCGGCTGCGCGTCGATGTCTAAAAACCAGTGTCTGCAGGCCGACTGGTATGCAATCGGAAACCGCGACGGCAGCCTGGGAAAGCCCCGCACCCTGTTCCAGTCGCACTATGACGCTTGCCTGGAATACGGGGTGCATGCCGACCGGCAGGCTTATTACCGCGGACGGGCCGAAGGCCTGCAGTCTTATTGCAGCTATGACAACGGCCTGGCCCAGGGCAAGCAGGGTAAAATCTATCGGCAGGTCTGTCCGCCGGAGCTCGAACCCGACTTTCTGGCCGGTTTTGAAAAGGGAAGGCGTATTCATGTGTATGAATCCAAGATCGCCACCCTTGAAAACCGTCGCCAGAGTATTGAACGCCAAATTAAAGCCAAGGAAAAAATACTCTACGATAAGAATACCAGCGATCGCAAGCGCACCGAGCTGCGCAACGACCTAAGAGTTCTTGACCTGCAATACCGCCAAGCTTCTATGGAGCTGAAAGTCCTGCAGGATAACCCGCCGCCGGAGTAATTATTGTCGATTCCGCTGTTCTATTACTAATTGACATTCATTAATGGAAATGGCACTAGTGTTCGTTAGCCAATTGCGGATGGACATTGTGTAATTGCCAGGATAACGAAAGGAGGCAGGTATGGTTGTATCATCATTGTTGCGACGCAAGTCATCGGCCGGGGTGGCGATTCTTGTCTTGCTGACGCTGCTTTTAGCATTTTCGACCCCTGAAGCGACAGCCGGATGCAAGCACCGTGGGGATCTGGATTCGCGCTACTGTGACGACAACAACGATCTGGTGGCCGACACCCCCGCAGATTCAAGCAAATGGCTGGATCCCGGCACACTGGTGTTTTCCTACACCCCGGTGGAAGACCCCTCGGTGTACGAAAATGTGTTCGTGGAATTCATGGAGTATCTGGCCGCAAAAACAGGAAAAAAAGTGAAGTGGTACGGTGCCGAATCCTATGCGGCCCAGGTGGAGGCCATGCGTTCGGGCCGGTTGCACGTGGCCGGTATTTCCACCGGGCCCACCTGTTTCGGCGTCAACCTGGCCGGCTATGTGCCCTTTGCCATCATGAGCGGCCCCAAAGGCTATGGTTACAAGCTGCAGCTGATTACCTACAAGGGATCGGGCATTAAAAAGATCGCCGATCTCAAGGGCCGCAAGGTGGCCCATGTGACGCCCTCGTCCAACTCGGGCAACCAGGCCCCCCGGGCGCTGTTCCCGGACCTGGGGATTGTTCCGGGCAAAGACTATAAAGTCGTTTATTCGGGCAAGCACGACAACTCGATTCTGGGGGTGGCCAACAAGGATTACGACGCCGCCCCGGTGGCTTCCAGTGTGCTGGACCGCATGGTACAAAAAGGTGTGGTCAACCGGGATGACCTGGAAATCATCTGGGAATCGGACCGCTTTCCCACCACCTCCTATGGTTTCGTAAACAACCTGAACCCGGACCTGGCCCGCCACATCATGTATGCCTTTTACAGCTTCGACTGGACCGGTACGGCACTGGAAAAAGAGTTCAAGGCCAACGCCTTTAACAAGTTTATCCCCATCACTTACAGGGATAACTGGTCGGTGATCCGCAAGATCCAGAAATACAACGGCATCGTTTACAGTGACGAGGCGCTGAAGGGCCTCAAGGTCAAGAAAAAGAAAAAAAAGAAAAAATAAAGCATCATCCTGCCGGGCCGCGGCAGATTGTTGTGCGGGCGGCCCGGCACAACCCATTTAAAAGCAGACTGTGCGATGCTGGAACTCATTGAGCTGACGAAAAAATACCGCACCGGCACCCTGGCCATCAACGGCGTTACCCTGAC
>JAOZPY010000157.1 GCA_029932495.1 Desulfobacterales bacterium | reverse complement strand
AGTGGATCTGCAGGCTGGGGCAGGCCGGCATTCGTTCCGAGATGGATTTTTCCGGCAGGAGCCTGAAAAGTCAGATGAAGCGTGCCAACAGACTGGGCGCCGCCCACGTGTTGATTGTAGGCGAAGATGAACTGGAAAAAGGGGCAGCCATTCTGCGCAACATGCAGACCAAGGAGCAGGTTTCGATTTCGATCGACAACCTGGTGAATAATGTTAGATCACAATTAGAAACGATGGATAAAAAAATATAGTTAAGAAATTATGTTGCTTTGACGGTTTTGTGAAACGTTCATATGCAAGGCGTGCAAGTCTTGAGGAAGGAAACGTACGTTGAGTACGTTGGACTGACGAAAGACGCAGCACAACGCAGCAGATGGACATTTCACGAAACCGTCTGAAAGGAGATATAGATTGTCGGATTTACTGGGAGACATGCGAAGAACTCACAGCTGCTGTGAGCTTGGAATTGACGACGTCGGACAAAAAGTCGTTTTGATGGGCTGGGTGTTGCGCCGGCGGGACCACGGCGGTGTGATATTCGTGGATTTGCGGGACCGTAACGGCATCACCCAGGTGGTGTTCAATCCGGCGGTGGATGAAGCCGTGCATGCCAAGGCCCATGAAATTCGCAATGAATATGTCCTGGCGGTGCGCGGCCGGGTGGACCCGAGGCCCGAGGGCATGATCAACCCGAATTTGCTAACCGGCACCATCGAAGTGACGGTCACGGAGTTGAAAATCTTGAACGCGGCCCGGACGCCCCCGTTTTTGATTGAAGACGACATCGATGTGTCCGAAAACATCCGACTTAAATTTCGCCATCTGGATCTGCGGCGCCCCCAGATGCAGAAAAACCTGATTTTGCGGCACCGGAGCACAGCGTCAGTGCGTGAATTTTTAAACAGCCGCGGGTTTCTGGATCTTGAAACGCCTTTTCTGACGCGCAGCACCCCGGAAGGGGCCCGGGACTACTTGGTTCCCAGCCGGGTCAATCCCGGCCAGTTTTACGCGTTGCCCCAATCGCCCCAGATATTCAAACAGCTTTTCATGATCTCCGGTTTTGATCGCTATTACCAGATTGTACGCTGTTTCCGGGACGAAGATCTGCGGGCGGACCGCCAGCCCGAATTTACGCAGATTGACATGGAAATGTCCTTTGTCGGGGAAGAGGAGATCATGGAGGTTGCCGAGGGGATGATGGCCGCGCTGTTTAAAGATGTCCTGGGCCGGCAGCTGGAACTGCCGTTTTCGCGGCTGACCTATACCGAAGCGCTAGACCGTTTCGGCTTGGACAAGCCGGACACCCGTTTTGGACTCGAACTCAGGGATGTTTCCGACATTGTCGCCGAATCGAAGTTTAATGTTTTTTCCGGGGTTGTCAAAAAAGGCGGCATCGTCAAGGCCTTGAATGCCAAGGGATGTATTGATTTTTCACGCAAGGAAATCGATGATCTGACCGACTTTGTGGCTGTTTACCGGGCCCGGGGGATGGCCTGGATAAAGGTCAGGGAAAATGAATGGCAAAGCCCGATTGTGAAATTTTTCAGTGAGGATGAAAAAAAGGCTCTGGCCGAACGCATTGAAATGCAGCCCGGGGATCTCATCTTTTTCGTGGCCGACCAGCCCAAGGTGGTCAATGAATCTCTGGGCAATTTAAGAAACCTTCTTGGCAAAAGACTCGGGTTGATCGATGAGAAGCGGTTTGAATTTTTGTGGATTACCCGCTTTCCCATGTTTGAATATGACGATGCTGAAAGGCGCTATCAGGCGCTGCACCATCCGTTTACCTCGCCGCTGGAAGAAGATTACGCGCGGCTGGTGGAAGATCCGCCGGCCGTACAGTCCCGCGCCTATGACTTGGTGCTCAACGGTTTCGAGATTGGTGGCGGAAGCATCCGTATCCATCAGCGTGAAGTGCAGGAAAAAGTGTTTGAAGCCCTGGGAATGGATCGGCAAACCTACGAGGAGAAATTCGGCTTTTTGCTGACCGCCCTGGATTCCGGAGCACCGCCCCACGGCGGCATTGCCATTGGCTTTGACCGGCTGATCATGCTGATGTGCGGCGAGGCATCGATCCGCGACGTCATCGCCTTTCCCAAAACCCAGAAGGCCGCCTGCCTGCTGACCGGCGCACCCTCTGAAACCGCTAAAAAGCAGCTCGATGAACTGCACCTGAGGCTGCGCCCGGGAATCAAAGAATAGTCAATCGGATTGATCAGCATGGCGCTGTTAAACGCGTTGTACTTTGCAGAGCAGTGATTTCAAACCGGTCGATCCGGTTATGGGATCAAAGGCCTTGTGATCGGTTAAAATATTGCAATTGCTTTGCTCAAAGCCATGGAAGAGGTGAACCACCCGCGCATCGATGCGGTTGGTGACCCGTGCCCTGGTTTTAATGCTTCCCCGGGCAGTACTGACTTCCACCCAGTCTCTATCTGCAATATTGAGCATTCGTGCTGTCTTTGGATTCACTTCGAGTAAATTTTCCGGGTTATACCGGCGAAGTTGTTTGATATTTCGCATCATGGAATGCGTGTAAGCCTCCAGCTTAGAGCCGGCGATCAAGATCAGCGGATATTTTTTCGCCAAGTCCGGTCGGGAGACTGGACTTTCGGCCGGTTCCACATGCACCGGCAGGGGCTCGTAGCCCAGTGACTGTAGTCGATGCGACCAGATATCGATCTTGCCCGATGATGTGTTGAAGCCTTTCATTTTGTATTTTCTATACATATCCGGATAATTACGGAACTTGGTCATACCGAGAACCGCGAGTAGTACCTTTCGGGTCACGCCGTTGAATTTTTTGTATAAAAATGGAGGAACCGTCACATCCACACCGTTCGGATGCCTCTTCAAGTCTTCGCAGGACAGCCCCAGCGGCTCGATCACTTCGTCAATGGCTTCTTCCTCGTTTTTCCACGGAAAATAGTCGGAAAAACCCAGTTTTCGGCCGAGTTCGCACAGGATTTCCCAATCGGGTTTTGATTCCCAGAGGGGGTTGACCACCCGGGGACTGATAGCGATGCGGGATGTTTTGTTCCAACCATGATCGGCGTGGGTGTCATAAGTCACGATGCGTGTCGTCTCCATGAAGGTGGCCGCCGGCAACACGATATCCGCCAGTTTGGCGGTTGGCGTCATAAACAGGTCCGCTACGACCAACAGGTCCAGTTTTTTCAAGGCTTCGATGACAAAATTGGTATTGGCGCAGGTCAATGCCGGGTTGGATGCCATGACCATTAGGGCCTTTATCGGATAGGGATCATAATTATTGATCGCCTCCCAGATAGATGGGGTATGCGCCGAGGGCCAGGTGCCGCTTAATTTGGAATACAGGCATTTTTCGGCCCCGATTTTTTTTAAAGCCTGCCCGGGTGGCAATTTCTCGTAGAGTTTCAAATTATTGAAGGCCATCTGGATGGGGATGACCATGCAATTGCCGCCTTTGACATCCAGATTGCCGGTTATTGCCATGAGAATGTTAATCGCCCGGATGGCACAAGAAGCGTTGGTATGCTGATCGAGGGCGTTGCGGGGGCTGATTGCGGCCGGTTTTGATCGGGCATACATTCGAGCCATAGCCCGGATGGTATCCACCGTCACCCAGGTAATCTTTGCCACACTTTCCGGGGAATAATTTTCAATGTGGGCGGTCAACGCATGAAAACCCGTTGTCCACTTTTCCACGAATTTCCGGTCGTACAGGTTCTCTTTGATAATGACGTTTAACATGCCCAAAGCCAGTGCCCCGTCGGTGCCGGGCCTCAACTGGGCATGAAGGTCCGCTTGCCTGGCGTGCGACGTCACCCGGGGATCGATTACAATCAGCTTCATCCCGCGGGCCCTGGCTTTTTTGATAGCGATTTCCTGGGGTTTGTTGGTCGCTTCGGGATTTCCGCCCCACAGGATCAGACAATCGGTATGGGGCACGTCCGGCGGAAAAACCGCACCAAAATCGAATCCAAACTCCAGGAACACGCGCGGAAGATGACAGACGTGGCTGGGGTTGAAAACATTCGGCGTTCCAATCAGATTGGCCAGGCGGGCAAGATAGATTCCCAATATATCACCGCTGTGGTAGTGTCCGTGATTAAAGCTGATGGCCTCGGCACCGTATTGCGCTTTAATTTTTTGAAACTTTCCGGCAATTGTATCCAGGGCTTCATCCCAGGTTATTCTGGCCCATTTGTCTTCTCCCCGGTCTCCGAGCCGTCTGAGGGGATGTCGCAGTCGGTCCGGCGCATGCAGGATCTCTTTTGCGAATCTGCCGCGCAGTGTCAATTCGCCGCAGCTTTCCGGATCGGTGAGATCACCCGCCACGGAGATGATCCGGTTGCCTTGAATACCAACCCTCATGCGGCACTGTGAATGAGCATCGACGTCACTGACGATGGTCATCATTTTTTTCCGGCTGCCGCCTGCTGCCTTGGCCGATGCCTTTGGCTGCCATGCACGCTTGCCCGGCAAAGGAAAGTTGGCGTTTAAAGTCAGGGCCGAGCCTGTCATTAGGGCGGCTTTTATAAATGAACGTCTGGATATTATGGGCATGATCATTCTCCTTATAATTAAAAGCCGGATGGTATAATATGTAAGAACAAATAGCCTTCGCACAATCCATGCCATAATATATTTGTTTATAAAATTAGATGGTTAAAAATTTATCCATCAAAATATATCCCCTGGGACATTAAACAGGTGGACCATGGGACATTTTGATGGTAATATGTGCCCGGGAACACTTGGATTGGATGGAGGTCTTTGGGTGAATATCGGCATCGATGAATTCTTCCGGGAAGCCACTCTGCGCATTTGCGGCAGTTTGGAGGCAGAAGAATTCCTGGAGGACAGTTTTTGGTATCTTTCTGGGTTCATACCAGTTGAACGGATGGTCTTGTCGTATTACGATCCGGGCAAGGGGAAGCAGACCATTCTGGCCGAAGCCTCGGTTGAAGGGGGGAGGCTGGTTAAACAAGCCCTGATTCAGCCTGAGAATATCCGTTCCTATTCATCGCGCTCCGCTTTAGAAACCTTGGTGATTGATCGGGCTGAATTACACCCGACGGCCCAGCCCTGGATTGCTGCCGGCCAGCTGGAAAAAGATTCATCGCTTATCGTGATGCGGGTGTTCGTGCGCGAGGATATGATCGGTGTGGTGATTTTTGTGGCGCAGAAAGGGGTCCGATTCAGCCGGGAACATGAGCGCATGGTCAGCACGATTCGGAAACCATTTGCCATCGCCTTGGCAAACTGCGCACGTTACCAGGAACTCATGGAGCTGAAAGACCTTTTGGCCGAGGACTTTCGCGATTTGCAAAGCGATTTAATTCAATCCGTCGATCAAGACATTATTGGAGCCCGGTCCGGTTTAAAAGAGGTCATGGACCTGGTGCGCCAGGTGGCGCCTTTATCAAGCCCGGTGCTTTTGTTTGGCGAATCGGGGACCGGCAAAGAACTTATTGCCACAGCTATCCACAACCTTTCTTCAAGAAAAGATCGGCCATTTGTTAAGGTTAATTGCGGGGCGATGCCAGACAGCCTGATCGATTCCGAACTGTTCGGTCATGAAAAAGGTGCTTTTACCGGAGCTTTGAAAAGAAAACGGGGCCGTTTTGAAAGAGCCAGCGGTGGCACGCTCTTTTTGGATGAGATTGGCGAACTCAAGCCGGAATTCCAGGTACGACTTCTCAGGGTGCTGCAGGAAAAGGAGATAGAACGCGTGGGGGGCACCGAACCTGTTCAAGTGGACATTCGGGTGATCGCCGCCACCCATCGGGATCTTGATGAGATGGTCCGCCGGGGCCTTTTTCGCCAGGACCTGTATTTTCGTTTAAAGGTTTTTCCTGTAAATATCCCACCGCTGAGACAGCGACGGGGCGACATCCCGCCCCTGGTCGAACATTTCATTGGAAAAAAATATCGGGATCTCGGGCTTGTCAACAAGCCGGATTTAGCACCAGGAGCTTTGGGGCGCCTTATCGAATACGAGTGGCCTGGAAATGTGCGGGAGCTTGAAAACGCTGTCGAACGGGCCATGATCCTCAGCCGAAACCGCCCCATCACTTTTCCGGATACGGGATTACCACTGGGCAGTTCCATGTTGTCGTCATTGTCAATGGAAACATTCGATCAGGCAGCCGCGCCTGATCAACCAGAGCTTCAACCACTGGAGCAGATGATCACCCGGCATATTATCAAAGCTCTGAAATTAGCGGGTGGGCAAGTCGGCGGAAAGTCAGGTGCTGCTGAACGCCTCAGGGTAAATCCATCCTCGCTGCGCAAAAAAATGCGAAAACTGGGTATCCCTTTTGGCAGAAAAGAAAAGGGACGCTGGTGAATAGTTTCCAAATATCGTATACTGATAGCATGTTATTTTTTGAGCCCCCTGCCTGACTGAAAACTATTCGATTTCAGACAATTCTTTGGCTAATTTCATGGTTTGTGTTTCTATACGACCGCGGCTTACAAGCTTGCTGACGGCGGACGGTGTCAAATTCAGCCGGCAGGCAACATAAGTTCCCTTGAGCATCAACTGATCAACCGCCAGACAGCAGATGATCGA
>JAOZPY010000156.1 GCA_029932495.1 Desulfobacterales bacterium | reverse complement strand
CACGACCCATGAATGGATTGTCAAACGCACTGGAATCAGTGAAAGACGCATTGCCGCAGCCGATGAAACCACCTCGGACCTGGGGCGCGAAGCCAGTCTCAAGGCCTTGGAAATGGCCGGCCTGCAGGCCAAGGACATTGACCTGATCATCATGGCAACCATCACGCCGGACACCTGTTGTCCCTCAGCGGCCAACTGGCTGCAAGCCAAACTGGACGCCCCCCGGGCGGTCACCTTTGATGTCACCGCTGCCTGCTCCGGCTTTATTTTCGCCCTGAACGTCGCTGAACAGTACCTAAAGACCAAAGCCGCCACCCATGTTCTGGTGGTAGCAGCAGAAGTCATGTCGCGCACCCTCAACTGGAAAGACCGCACCACCTGCATTCTGTGGGGGGATGGCGCCGGGGCCGCCGTGCTCACCCGGGACAATGGCGGCCACCAGATCCTGTCCACCCACCTTCACACCGACGGTGCCAACGGTCAGGACTTGCTGCTGCCCGGCGGCGGCTCCAAAACCACCCCCATCACTCATGAAAGCGTGGACCGGGGGCTGCATTATCTTAACATGATCGAGGCAAATCTCAGCTTTCGGGTGGCGGTTCGACGTTTTATGGAGTCCATCGCAGAAGGCCTGGATCACAACCGACTTCCGGTGGAAGATGTGCGTTGGTTCATTCCGCATCAGGCCAACATGCGCATGTTTCAGCACATTGCCAAATCCCTGAAAATACCGTTTGAAAGATTCTACCTGACACTGCAAAAATACGGCAACATTTCCTCGGCCTCATGCGCCATCTCTCTGGATGAAGCCGTACGTGACGGCAGCATTAACACTGGAGATCTGGTCTGCCTGCCGGTTTTTGGAGGAGGCCTGACCTGGGGCAGTGCGCTGATACGGTGGTAAGCGGTCAAAATTTGAGTCTGGCGCCCAGACGGGCTGCCATATCCGTAATCTCCCTGATTTTAAGCCCGTAACCGGCAGCCAGCAGGATCATCACAAACACCGCAGCCACGATGACACACACTGCCAGGCTTCCCATCAGGGTGGTCGAATCGATGCCGCCCAGGGCTGCGGATTTAAACCAGGTCAGAAAAATTCCCATCGATGCGGCAAGAACCATCATTTTACCGTAAATTTTATACACCTGCCGGCTGCCGGTATTGTGGCTGCGTCTGTTCCACAGGGCATATAAAACAGCCACCTGCATGATGCCGGACAGGGAAAGCGCCAGGGCCAGCCCGGGGGTGCCGAACAGCTGCATGCCGAAATAATACAGCGGGATGCTGAGCACAACCGTGACGGTTCCGTAAATGGCGGGGAACAGCGTGTCCTTCATGGCGTAATAGGCCCGGGGGACAATGGTGTAAGCGGTCAGCGCAAACGCACCGATCAAAAGATAGGTCAGCACTTCGGCGGTCAGGGCCGTGGCGGAAGCATCAAATTTTCCTCTCTGAAAAAGAATGCGCACCACTTCATGACGCAGCACCATCAGCAGCACGGACACCGGTATGACCAGGGAGATATATCGCAAGGTGGTGTTGAGCAACCCGTTGAGCTCCGCGATCTTTTTTTCAGCCACCAGCCGGGCCATAAAGGGAAAGGACGCCGTGCCCACCGCCTGTCCGAACAAAGCCACCGGGATCAGCATGATGCGCAGTCCGTAATTGATGCCGGCAATGGCGCCCGCCGCCAGAAAGGATCCAAAAAACCGGAAAAAAAATTCCCGTGAAAAAGTCATCGACAAGCCCAGCATCAACGGCAGGGTCTGGAGCACATATTTGCGTAAATCCGGATGTAAAAACTCGAAAGCGACTTGCAGTTGCATGCCCACTTTGAGCGCCCCCCGGAACTGGATAACGAAATTGGCCACCGCTCCGAATAAAACCCCCCAGGAAAAGCCCTCCACCCCCAGCCGGGGACCCAAAATCACTCCGCCGGCGATAATACCCAGGTTATAGATCAGGGGCGAAAGGGCGGGCACCGCAAATTTTTCCTTGGCAAACTGGACGGCCATGAACAAGCCACTGCCGAAAAAGAAAAACTGGGCCGGCATAATAATGCGGGTCATACGAATCACGCCGGCTTTAAGAACCGGATCGTGCAGACCGGGGGCCACCAGGGATACAATCTGAGCGGTGAATATACCGGCGATGACGATAAGAAAAATCAAAAAAACGCCGAAACAGGAAAAAATAACCGACAGCACCTGCCAACCGCGCCGCTGCTGATTGTCCACCAGGTAACCGGAAAAAATCGGAATGAAGGTAATCGACAAAAAGCCGCTGGCAACTACATGATTAAGGATCTCCGGTATTAGAAAAGATATCTGGTAAGCATCCACCTCGCTGCCGGCCCCGCCAATGTATGCGATCACCATTTCCCGGAAAAGCCCGATCAGGTTGCTCAAAAAAACCGAACTCATCATGATCACAGCGGCGATGCCGACTTTTTTATGAAGCGATGCGGCCACGAAAACAGGTCCTTTTTTCAATCGATTGCCGAAAAAGGCAAGATAATATGCAGTATAGACTGTGGCTGCATATCAGAAACCTGTGCGAAAAGCAAAACGGTTGATGGCCGGCGCCGGCCCTTTCTTGACATGCCAGCGGTTTTTCTTTATGATGGGCAGACGTTCTGGTAATACCACCATGCCCGCAAAACAACACATCTCTAAAAAATTTACGGCTCTGCTGGTGTACGGGCGCCCGCCGCTTGTATTTGGCGGCCTGCTGTGCGCAATCGGCGTCATGTGGATGCAAAGCCCGATTTTGTATACCCTGGGTGTCGTATTTCTGTTTACCTCCATGACCTTCGATCTGGTGGACGGATGGTTCGCCGCCCGTTTTCACCCTCACCCGCAGATGGCCCTGCTGGCCGACCGTATCATGGACAAGGTGGTCTATTCGATCATTTTCCCGCTGGTGGCCGTAGGGGTAATGTGGCGGCTGCATTTTGTGTCGGGAACCCCCAACCGGGCCGAGTTACTGCATGCCATTTTCGTGCTGCTGCTGGCTGTCACCGTGCTGGTCAGAGATAATTTTGCCCATTTCATGCGCAGTTTTGCCCTGCGCAAAGACCTGGAGCCCGAGTTTAACGAACTAACCCGCCTGCGAACCATTGTGGCGGCCCCGGTGGCCGCCCTGCTTTACGCACACGCGTTCTACATACCGGAAGGCCCGGCTTCCGGGGTGTATACATTAATTTCCCGACTGGGGAATATGCCGCTGCGCGGATTGTTTTTCATTGAAATCATTTTTTTGATCATCAATTTTGGCTCCATTGCCATGTACTGCCACAAGTACGGAACCCTGTGCCTGGATGAGATGTGCCTGGGCAATGAGCGGCTGCGGCGCAGCATCCTGGCCTTTTTCCCCAATTCGCTGACGGTCATGAACGCTGTGATGGGGTTGCTGGCGGTATTTTTTGCCTATCAGTGGCGCATCCGTGAAGCCTATCTGTTTCTGGTCGGAGCCGCCCTGTTTGACAAGCTCGATGGTGCTGTGGCACGCAAGCTGGGGCTGACGGAACCGTTGCCCGCCGGGCCACAGCCCTCCCGCAATATCAACCTGGGCGGAGTCCTGGATGATATTTCCGATACCGTCAGTTTCTGTATTGCACCGGCCTGGATTTTTTATGTCACGCTGTCATCAATTTTTGATCCCGTGCTCGCAAGAATACCGGTCGGTCTGGTGGCCTGGGGATTTGCCCTGCTGGGAGTCGGCCGCCTGATTTATTTCACCCTTGACAAACACCCCATACCCGGTTTTTTCAAAGGCATGCCCACACCGGCTGCCGCCCTGCTGGCCATGGCGCCCCTGATCATCTTCGCCCAGACAGTCAATGACGGCTCACCATGGGTTCGCTTCTGGGGGCTTTTCAGCATCGCCCTGATGGTGCTGGCAGCCTTGCTGATGAACCTGTACCCGGTGCGCTACCTGCATCTGGGCCGTTTTATCAGCCGCCATCCCTGGTTCGGCCGTCTCACTCTGGTGCTGTTCATTTCCGTATTCACGCCCTACTTCGGCCACATGGCGCTGGGATACCTGTTTTTGTACACCCTGTCACCGCTGGTCACCTGGCGCATCGATCCCGAAGTGGCGGCCGACGAAAACCGCATCAAACCCGCCCGGGCGCAATAAAATAGTTTTCGACGTTCCTCTTGTCCCTGAATTGTCTATTTTGCCCGATCTGAGATGACTTCGGCGCGCTTGCCGGTCAGCAGGTTGTGAAAATCATCCAGTATCATGTAGCCGCAGGGGATCAACAACAGCGTCACGAAGGTGCTGAACAGGACGCCGAACCCGAGGCTGATAGCCATGGGAATCAGAAACTGCGCCTGGATACTGCGTTCCAGCAGCATGGGGCTGAGGCCGGCAAAAGTGGTCAAGGAGGTTAGCATGATGGCGCGAAACCGCAGACAACCGGCATTGACAATCGCATGGCGTACCGACTCCCCCCGGCGGCGGATGTGATTGGCCGTGTATACCAGCACCAGGGCATCATTGACCACAACCCCGGCCAGTCCCACCATACCAAAAAGGCTCAACAAACTGATGTTAAAGCCCATGACCACGTGACCGATCAGCGCCCCCACAAAACCGAAAGGAATGGCAGCCATCACCACGAAGGGCTGGCTGAAAGATTTAAACGGGATGGCAAGCAGGGCGTAAATTCCAAAAATGGCAATGGCAAAGGCGTTCATGACATCGGCTAAAGATTCTTTCTGCTCTTTGCCTTCTCCTTCGATGCTGTACCGTAAGCCCGGGTACTGACTTTTAAGCCGCGGCAGGAAGCTTTCCTGCAGTGATGTGCGCACTTCGTTGGCATTGGTAACGGTATCATTGACATCGGCGGTGACCTTAATGACCCGCCGTCGCTGGGCGCGCTCGATGGTGGCATAACCCTTTTCGAATTTAACCTCGGCCACCCGGCTGAAAGGCACCTCAATGCCTGCCGGGGTGCGGATTCGCATCTTTTCAACGGCTCCCAGGGATCTGCGTTCGGCTTCCGGATAGCGGACCATGACGCTGATTTCATCCTTGCCCCGCTGCAGGCTCAGGGCTTCGGCACCGTAAAAGGCGTGTCGGACCTGCCGAGCCAGATCCTCCAGGGTCAGACCCAGGCTGCGGGCCGCCGGTTTGAGTTTGAGCTGCATTTCTCTTTTACCCGGCAAAAAACTGTCACTGATATCGAACACGCCGGGATAGCGCTGCAGCTCCAGTTTGAGATCATCAGCAGCCTGCACCAGCTGAGCGTGGTTATCCAGAGACAGGTGGATTTCAACCGGATTGCCGGCACCGTGAATTTCGCTGCGAAAGGTAATCGCCTCCGCACCGGGAACCGCACCAACTTTTTTGCGCCACCTGCGGGTCAGCTCGGCAGTGCTGATGTTGCGTTTCTCGCTTTCAACAAGCTCTATCCAGATCTGGGCCAGGTGACCGCCGGCACCGCGGGTGCCTCCCCGTCCCGAGTGCGCACCCACCAGCATCAGGCTGTATTCCATCAACGGTGGCGCGTCTTTTAACCGCCGGCCATCGGCCTGCCTGATGACCTCCAGGGCCGCCTGTTCGATACGTCCGATGACCTCCCGGGTTTGCTGCACCGGCGTTCCCACGGGCATGGTAACATAACAACGCATGGTGTTGCCTTCTACCCGGGGGAAAAAAACAAACTTGACCCAACCGGCTTTCCACACTCCAAAGCTGAGCAGCAGCAAAACCAGCCCGGCGGCCAGGGTCACGTAACGCCAGTTGATGCAAAATCCCACCAGCCGGGCATAAGGTCCATTGACAAACCGTTTCAACCAGCGTGCAAAGCGCTTTTCTTTCGGCGGGCCGGCTCGACGCAGGGCCGCCTTGCGCGCACTGCGCGCCAGGTGCGCCGGCAGGATGAGCAGTGATTCCACCAGGGAGCCTGCCAGGACCAGAATGACGACCACCGGTATATTGCGCATCAGTTTTCCCATGGTGCCGGCGGCCATCAGCAGCGGCCAGAATGCCACCATGGTGGTCAAAACCGAAAATATGACGGGACGGCCCACTTCCACAGCCCCGTCCACCGCCGCTTTCAATGGTCCCTGGCCCTGTTCCTGGCGCCGGTAAATATTTTCCCCGATGATAATGGCATCGTCCACCACGATGCCCAGTACCATAATAAACGCGAACAAAGAAATCATGTTGATGGACACATTAAAATGCGGCAGCAGCATCACACAGGCCATAAAAGAAACGGGGATCCCCAGGGTCACCCAGAAGGCCAGGCGCAGATTCATAAACAGCCCCAGCAAAATGCTGACCAGCACCAGGCCGAAGGCCAGATTTTTTATCAGCAGCTCCAGGCGGTTTTTCAAAATCTCGGAGCGATCTGAATAAAAGGCAACATCCATGCCGGCCGGAAGCCCGGGCCGAATTTCAGCCAGGTAGCGTTTGACGGTGGCGGCCACTGTCAGGGCATTCTGGTCGGCAACGCGATAAACCTGGATCATAGCCGCCGGTTTACCCTGGAACCGGGCGCTTAAATCCACATCTTCAAAACCCTCTTTAACCGTGGCAAGCTGTCCCAGGGTCACCACGCTGCCGTCGG
>JAOZPY010000155.1:2936-6601 GCA_029932495.1 Desulfobacterales bacterium | reverse complement strand
TTGATGCGCAGGTACTGATCCACCTCCTCCAACCGCCCGGTTTCCATGTACTGTCTGATTTTACCCTGCTCGTAAACAGCCTCAAATGCTTCCACCACCTGCGGATCGAACTGGGTGCCGGCACCTTCATGGATAATTTTGAGGATAAGCGCCTCTTCCATTCGTTTGCGGTAGGCGCGGTCCGAGGCCATGGCATCGTACACATCGGCCACGGAAAGAATCCGCGCCAGGAAAGGAATCTGATCCGCTTTCAGGCCGTCCGGATATCCGGTGCCGTCCCAGCGTTCATGGTGGCAGCGAATAATCCGGCGTTCCTCCTCCCACAGCCCCATCTGCTTGAGTATGTTGGCCCCGATGCTGGGATGCTCCTTGATTTTTTCAAACTCCTCGTCGGTCAGCCGCCCGGGTTTGAGCAGGATTTCATCACGGATGCCAATTTTGCCGATATCGTGAAGGTGCCCGGCAAAATTCAAAATATCCAGTTGTTCGGCGCTGCACCCCATCTGCCGCCCGATAATAATGGAGATGCCGGTCACCCGGCTGGAATGCTGCCGGGTATACAGGTCCCGGGCTTCAACGGCATTGACGAAAGCATAAAGGGTGGCAAACAGGTTCTCGTATATATTTTCATACAGCGCCAGGTTTTCAATGGACTGCGCCGCACTGCGGGCCATGAACGAAAGGTAATAAAGATCTTTTTCGGTAAACCGGTGGGATCCCTGGGTGATGGAGGCCGTCAGCACACCGAATATTTTATCCCGGATTTTCAGCGGCACCACCATCGCCGAGTGCACCTCCCGATCCAGTCCGCGCGCACCGTTATTTTCAGAAATCAGCAATGGAAGCTCATCGGTCACAACTTCCATGATCAGACCCGTAAAACAGTGGGAAGACTGCCCTGCAGGATCCTGTCGGGTGGCAATTTGTCCGGCAGATGAACCGCTGTCTGGTTGCGGATCTGTTTGCCCGGCCGCCGCCGAGGCAACCTCAAAGGGCTGCTGGACAGATTCGTTGATCACAAAAAAAATGGAACTGTCCGCATGGGTGATTTCCAGCACGGTGTCCACGGCACGTTTAAACACATCAGCAGTTGAAACAATGCTGGTAAAGCTGCTCATTATTTTGTTTAAGGTGTGCAGTTCGTCCACTTTGAAAAGCAGTTCGTGGTTGAGCTTTTCAAGGCGCTCCTTGCTCCGGACCTCTTCTTTGAGCAGAATATTTTCGACAAACAGTTCACGCTGCCGCAGCACCCGGCGCACGCACAGTTCCATCTGCTTGAGATTAACCGGTTTGATCAAAAAATCGACCACCCCGTTTTTGATAGTCTGGATGGTGTTTTCCAGGGAAGGATACCCCGTCATGACAATCACCGGCATGGTGTTGTCCTTGAGGCGAATATTTTCGGCCAGCTCCAGCCCGTTCATTTCCGGCATATTGATATCGGTGATGCAGCAGTCCACTTTCTGCTCTTCAAGAATCTGCAGCGCTTCCACACCGTTGCCAGCCGTCAGGGTCACGTAGTCCTGCCGGTGGAAAAACTCGCAGGCGACATTCAAAATGCTCTGTTCATCATCGACAAAAAGGATGGTTTCCCTTTTTGGATCTTCCACGGCACTGCTTTCGGGTGGTTGCGGATCAGTCTGCGCGATGTGCTCTGTCATGTCGATGATATCGACCGATCCTGCAAAAACTTTAACAGGAATCTCTTGACGAAGCTATTAAAGTACCTGTATTTGAAGGGCACCATGAATCACCACCGCCCCCTGAAAATATGCCTGCTCAGTTACCGCAGCAACCCCCATTGCGGCGGGCAGGGCGTGTACCTTAAAAACCTGAGCCGGGCGCTCAAAGATCTCGGTCACCAGGTCGAGGTGATCTCCGGCCCGCCGGACCCGGAACTGGATGACGACATCACGGTACATCGGCTGCCGTGCTTGGATCTTTATAACCCATTGGATCCTTTCAGAATTCCAACAATAAAAGAGCTGAAAGACCCCATCAATTTTTTAGAATGGATCGGGGTTTCCACCATGGGATTTCCCGAACCGTTCACCTTCGGGCTGCGGGCCTATAATTTCATGAAATCACGCTGGCAGCAGTATGATATCGTGCATGACAATCAGAGCCTTTCCTACGGTGTCTGGGCCATGAGCAAACGCGTGCCGACCACCGCGACCATTCACCATCCCGTTACCGTGGATCGAAAAATTGCCCTGCGCTCGGTTTCCACCCCGTTTCAAAAACTCAAGCAATGGCGCTGGTACTCATTTATCGGCATGCAGCGGCGGGTATCCGCAGCCCTGCCCCGGATCATCACGGTGTCCCAATCCGCAAAAGACGACATCAGCCGCGATTTCAATATTTCAGCGCAAAAATTCAGCATCGTGCCCAATGGTATCAATACCCACCTGTTTCACCCCCTGGAAGGTATCGAACGTGAAAAGGGCCGCATCATCGTAACCAACAGTGCGGATACTCCGCTCAAAGGGCTTTACTATCTGTTACAGGCCCTCTGGGAACTGTCAAAAACCCGGCACGTCAGATTGACGGTGGTCGGCACTCCCAAAAAAAAGGGAGTTATTATCAAGCTGGTCCGTGAGCTGGGCATTGGGGATCTCATCACGTTCACCGGCCGCATTTCCGATCAACAATTCGTCAGGCACTATGCCGCAGCGACGCTGGCCGTGGTCCCCTCGGTTTATGAAGGCTTCGGTCTGCCGGCGGGAGAAGCCATGGCCTGTGGTGTTCCGGTTGTCAGCACCACGGGGGGTGCGCTGCCTGAAGTTCTGGGAGATGCCGGCATCCTGGTGCCGCCGGCTGACGCCGCCGCCCTGGCCCGGGCCATCGGCGAATTGCTGGATAATCCCCACCGGGCGCAGGAATTGGGACAGGCTGGATACCGACGGGTTCAGCAACATTTTACCTGGCAAAAGGCTGCCGAAAAAACAGTGGCGGCCTATCATGAGGTCATTCATGGTCACGGTGGAATTTAAGCGACTGGACCTCACAGACGGTCTCAAAGTTCTTGACGTCGGCTGCGGTTCCGGCCGCCATACCTGTGCGGCCTACCAGTGTCGCCGGGCAACGGCCATTGGCATTGATCTCAATTTTAATGATCTTACCGAAGCCCGCGGCCGTCTCGAGCTGCACGACCGTCTGGGAGAGCACGGCGGCGGAAGCTGGGCGCTGGCGGCCGGCAATATCCTGCAGCTGCCGTTTAAGGACAGCTGCTTTGACCTGGTCATCTGCTCCGAAGTACTGGAGCACATTGAAGCGTACCGGGATGGTATCCGGGAAATCGTGCGGGTTTTAAAGCCGGGTTGCAACCTGGTGGTCAGTGTCCCGCGTTTCTGGCCGGAGCGCATTTGTTGGGCACTTTCCAGAGATTACTGCAACAGCGCGGGCGGGCACGTACGCATTTTCAAACAACAACAGCTGATCAACGAACTGCAGGCCTGTGGCGTCACAAAGTGGGCGCTGCATTATGCCCACAGCCTGCATGCCCCCTTCTGGTGGTTGAAATGCCTGCTGGGACTCGAACGCCGTGATTCGATCGCTGTGAATCTTTACCACCGTTTTCTGGTCTGGGACATGATGCGCCGGCCCGCCCTGACCCGCGCACTGGACCGTCTGCTCAATCCGGTGCTGGGCAAAAGCGTGGTGGT
>JAOZPY010000155.1:0-2836 GCA_029932495.1 Desulfobacterales bacterium | reverse complement strand
CAGTGTGAAGGGGTTTCTGGATGAAGAGGAGGGGCGCTGTCTTTATGAAATCGCGCTGGCGGCAGGCTCCCGGGGGCCCTGCCTGGAAATCGGCAGTTATTGCGGCAAATCCGCCCTGTACCTGGGGGCTGCCTGCCGCGAAACCGATACGGTTCTGTTTTCCGTCGACCACCACCGCGGCTCTGAGGAACAGCAGCCCGGTGAAGAATATTTCGATCCCGATCTTTTTGACCCTTTCAGCGGCCGGGTGGACACCTTGCGCCCCTTCAGGGATACCCTGCAACGAGCGGGACTCGAGGACACGGTGGTGCCCATTGTCTGCCGCTCGGAGGTGGCCGCCCGCATGTGGGCCACGCCACTGAGCCTGGTGTTTATCGACGGCGGGCATGCCTTCGAAACGGTCTTATCTGATTATACCGTTTGGTCGCCCCACATCGTCGGGGGTGGTTACCTGCTGATTCACGATATTTTCAGCAATCCGGCCCAGGGTGGCCAGGCGCCTTACCAGGTCTACCAGCACGCCCTTGCTTCCGGCCTCTTCCGTGAGATTAAAATGGTCAAATCCCTGGCAGTCCTCCAGCGCCGCCAATCCTTGAACCCTGAACCTTGAACCCTGTACCCGGGGTGTGTCAGCACCCCTTGTACCTGCGCCACAGGCGCTATCCTTTATCCTTGGTTCTTTCATAGCTCGTCACCAACACCTCGCGGGGTTTGACGCCGTCCGACGGGCCCACGACCCCCTCTTTTTCCATCATCTCAATAATACGCGCGGCCCGGTTGTAACCAACGCGCAGGTGGCGCTGAACCATGGAAATGGAGGCCTGACCGTTCTTGGTGACCAGCGCCACAGCATCGTCATAGCGTTCGTCATAGTCCTGTTCCTCGGACTCGGCCGCTTCATTGGCGACGGCCTGGGTGACGTCCTCGTTATATTCAGGCTGGCCCTGGGATCGCAAATATTCAATAATCCGGGTCAGCTCACTTTCGGAGATGTAAGCCCCGTGAATCCTTTGCAACTTGGCGGTGCCCGGTGGTAAGAACAGCATATCACCATTTCCCAGAAGGTTTTCAGCGCCATTGGCGTCAATAATCGTCCGCGAATCCGTGCGGGAAGACACCTGGAAGGTCAGGCGGGTGGGAAAATTGGCCTTGATGATGCCGGTCAGCACGTCCACCGAGGGCCGCTGGGTTGCCAGTATCAGATGAATCCCGGCCGCCCGGGCCATCTGGGCCAAACGCGTCAGGGTCACCTCCACGTCCCGGGAGGCAAGCATCATCAGGTCGGCCAGCTCGTCGATAATGATCACCAGGTAGGGCAGCGGCCGGACGGCGTCCTCGGTGTCCGGCTTGACTTCCATTTCTACTTTCTTGTTATACTGCCGGATGTTGCGCGCCCCTTTTTCAGACAGCAGTTCGTAACGCCGCTCCATTTCGCGCACCGCCCAGAAAAGCGCATTGGTGGCCTTTTTCGGGTCTACCACCACCGGGGTGATCAAATGGGGAATCCCATCATAGCTGGAAAGCTCAATGCGTTTCGGATCGATCATAATCAGCTTAACCTCTTCCGGGGTGGCTTTGTACAGCAGGCTGCAGATCATGGCGTTCAAGGCCACGCTCTTGCCGCTGCCGGTTGCCCCGGCGATCAGCAGATGAGGCATCTTATCCAGTTCCGCCACCATGGGGTTGCCGATGATGTCCTTGCCCAGGCAGATGCTCAGCTTGGAGCGGGATTTTTCAAAAGCACTGGAAGCGACAATTTCCTTGAATCGCACCATTTCCCGGTTGGCATTGGGCACTTCGATACCGATGACGGCCTTGCCGGGAATGGGGGCGACAATGCGAATGCTGATGGCCCGCAAAGCCAGGGCCAAGTCATCGGAAAGATTGACGATCTTGTTGATCTTCACCCCGGCGGCCGGTTCATATTCATAGGTGGTGATCACGGGTCCCGGGGACACGGCCACCACTTTTCCCTGGACCCCAAAATCCTCCAGCTTCTTTTCGAGCAGCTGCGACTGCATGCGCAAATTTTCATCGTCTGAAGAGATACCGGCAGGCTCCGGGTCGTCCAGAAACTTGAACGGCGGCAACTGGTGGGCCCGGCCCTTTTTCATAAAATCGAATACTTCCTGTTTTGGGGGCGGAACCACCTTGATGGGCTTGGTCGGCGACGCTTTAATCTTAATCGCCTTAGCCCGCCTGGTGATTTTTTCTCTGTCGATGGAAGACCGTTTTTTCGCTTTTTCACGACGTTCCTTGCGCTTGAGGTAGAAAGTAAAGATGCGGTCTGTCAGCGCACGTACCCATTGCCAGAATCGTCGGCCAAAAGCAACCAGTGAAAATCCGGTGGCCAGGATAAAGCCGATGATCCACAGCAGCACCAGGATAATCACCCCGCCGGCATAATTGGTATATTTTACCAGCAGGGCCTTGAAGGGGATGCCGGTCAGCCCGCCGGCGGAGAACTTGGAGCCGAATAAAATGTAGTCATTTTGCCGCACGGCCAGCAAACCGCCGGTGGTCACCACCAGGATGATACCGCCGATGATGGTTGCGGCCATGGCCCGGCCGGTATGGTTGCCAAAGAAATGAATGCTGGCCAGCAGCAGCAAAAGTGGAATCCAGAAAGCGCCCAGCCCAAACAGGGCGATCAGGAAACCGGCCACTTGGGCCCCCATAAAACCGAACAGATTATGCACCTGTCCGGCCGCGCCGACATGGTTGATCGAGGGATCCTGAGGGCTGTAAGATATCAG
Organism: Desulfobacterales bacterium; assembly: GCA_029932495.1. Classification (GTDB taxonomy): domain Bacteria; phylum Desulfobacterota; class Desulfobacteria; order Desulfobacterales; family JAFDCJ01; genus JAFDCJ01. The sequence continues at coordinate 80 of JAOZPY010000155.1, read as the reverse complement.
GCTGATCAGCGTGAAAATGACCAGAAAAAACAGAATGATTCCGTAAATTTCTTTGCGCATATAAAAGAAAGGTTCAAGGT
>JAOZPY010000154.1 GCA_029932495.1 Desulfobacterales bacterium | reverse complement strand
TGTACCCGGCTGTGAAACACGGTGCCATTGACGGTTTCAATTTCGGCGGTCATCTCCCGGCACTGTCGGATACGGCCCGACCAGGCATTGTTGTCCCCCACAAACTGGGCCACAAACGGCGTCTGCGGAGAGTTGTACAGGTTCTGGGGGGTATCGATCTGTTCAAAGCGGCCGTGATTCATCACGGCCACATGGTCGGACATCACCAGGGCTTCGGACTGGTCATGGGTGATGTAGACAAAGGTCGTGCCGACTTTGGCCTGCAGTTTTTTCAGCTCCACTTTCATCTGTTCGCGCAGCTTCAAATCCAGCGCTCCCAATGGTTCATCCAGCAGCAGCACGGCGGGTTCCAGTACCAGGCTGCGCGCGATGGCCACCCGCTGTTTCTGGCCACCGGACAACTGGTCGACTTTTTTGTCCCCGAAGCCGGCCAAGTCCACTCGTTCCAGGATGGTTTGCACTTTTTGGCGGATCGCGTCCTTTTTCTCCCTGCGCCTGCGCAAACCAAAGGCAATATTCTCACCAACATTCATCATAGGAAACAGGGCCAGGTGCTGGAAAATCAGGTTGACCGGCCGCTTGTTGGGGGGAATGCCGAGCATGTTTTTACCCCGGATTTCAATGGTTCCCGAGGTGGGTTCAGCCAGCCCGGCGATCATGCGCAGCAGGGTCGTCTTGCCACATCCGGAAGGCCCCAGGATGGAAAAAAAGCTGCCGTCGGGCACTTCAAAAGAGACATTGTTGACGGCGGTAAATTCTTTGAATTTTTTGGTTACCTGTTGAACCAACAGATCGATCTGCATGCCTTCCCCCGGTTTTTGTTCCGGTGCATCCGCCCCAAACTTAAATGCTGAAAAGCTGGGAGGCTGGGAAGCTCACTAAAGGATAAAATCCTTTTTAAGCTTTCCAGCCTTATGGCTTTCAAGCCTTCCAGCCTGCAAAATGCGGTCCCGCCTGGCGAAAAAAAGACCCGCTATGTATGAATACTATTTGGCGGCCTTGACTTTATCCAGGATTTTACCCTCGATTTGCTCCAGCTTGGCAGGCACCGGGGGATACCATTTGATATTGGCGATGGCCTCCATGGGAAAACAACGTTCGAAATTGGCACGCACTTCCACATCCAGGTATTTACCCGCCCCGATCGAAGCACTGGGATATTTCTCCGCGTTGGTGAAAATAGCGGCATTTTCCGGGCGCAGCACGAAGTTGATCCATTTGTAAGCGGCTTCCACGTTTTTCGCTTTGGCCGGCAAGGCAAAGGTGTCAATCCATCCCAGGGCGCCGCTGCGCGGAGCCACGAAGTCGATATTGGGATTTTCCGAGTGCAGTTTGTACCCGCCGTTATCCCAGGCCATGGCCACAAATACCTCACCGGAACGCATCGACTGCAGCAACGCATCGCCGTTGCTCCAGTAATTCTTGACAAAGGGCTTGCCGGCAATCATGGCTTGACCGATCTTTTCCATCAGGGCCTTGTACGCCGCCGGATTGCTGTATTTTGCAAACGGATTGTCGCCATAAGCAAAAGCCAGCCCGATCAGCGTCGGTCTTTTCAGACGGTAGCTAATCCGGCCGGCATAAAAAGCATTGAGAATATCCGAATAATCCCGGGCGGCCGGCGCATACTTGCGGTTAACCACCAGCCCGGAGGTTCCCCAGCAAAAGGGCACTGCATGGGGTTTGCCATCAACCATGGTGTTCTGCTTCACGGCTTCGAGCAGCGGGGGGATGATCTGGTCGGTATTGACCTTGGACAGGTCAATGGGTTGGTAAATGTGATACTTGGCCTGCACCGAAGAAATCCGATCCTGGCTGGGCTGGGCCAGATCGAAACCGGCCCCTCGCGTGGCGCGCAATTTGGCGATCATCTCCTCGTTGTTGGAATAGGTCACTTTAACGGTAATTCCGGTTTCCTTTTTAAATTTGGCCACCAGCTCCGGTGAAGCGTATCCTTTCCAGGTCAAAAGGGAAAGCGTCTCAGCAGACGCGGTGCCGATGCTGACAAATACAAACGTAACAAGTAGCGCTCCGATTAAAAATACCTTTTTTGTCATGGTGTACCTCCTTAGGTTGAAAAGGATTGATGAAAAAGGGTGGCCGGCCGGCACATCGCCCTGCAAAAAGATCAGTCAGGCTGCCGGCGGCGGCAATAAAATCCTTTTTATTCAAAGCAATTCCTGCCCGGAATGTCAATCTTTAATGTCAATTCTACAAAACAGGGACAAGTTCCAAGACCCCGGCGACCGTCAACCCGCGCTTGCCGGCAGCGGTATTTCCATGCTATAGGGTGGAAAATGAAAAAACCGGCGGGGTTCAATGAGCGTATGCAGCACCAAAACCTGATTGTTTTTGACATGGATGGCGTGCTCATCGACGTCGGCGCATCTTACCGGGATGCGGTCCGGCAAACCGCCGGACTGTTTTTTCAACCGGCCCGCAAGGCCCACCGGCTGCCGAATCCCCTTTTCAGCCTTTCCGATCTGGCGGCCGTCAAACACAGCGGCGGGCTGAACAACGACTGGGATCTCAGCTGCCTGGTGATCAGCCTCCTGTTCGGGCAGGTGCAAAAGCCATTGCGGCACGACCATCCGGAACCCTGGACCCGCTACCGCAAAACCATTGCCGATTGTGAGGTAACCCGTCTGGCGCAATTTTTACAGTCCACCCCCAGTCCCCTGGCAAGGCTGCTGGAAGAAAAAGGCCGGGCAATCGATCCGTTTATCGCCGGGCTGTATGAAGGTGATGTGGGCAGCGGCAACGTCATCAAACAGATCTTCCAGGAAATTTACCTGGGGCCGGACCTGTTTCAATCAACCTATCACGGGGCACCGCGAATCTACCACGGCAAAGGGCTGATCGCACGTGAAACCCTGCTGATTGACCCGCAGCTGCTGAAACGACTTGCCCACAATAACATCCTGGCCATCGCCACCGGGCGGCCCGCGGCGGAAGCGCATTACGCGTTGGAGCGTTTCGGTCTGAAACGTTATTTTGCATCCGTCTACTGCCTGGAGGATTGCCTGCGGGAAGAAGAACGGATCCGCAAAACCCGGGGCCAAACAATCTCATTGAGCAAGCCGCACCCGTTTATGCTGGATGCGATTGCCGGCAACTTGAAAGACAAATTCCGGCACTGTTATTATGTTGGCGACATGCCCGATGACATGCAGGCGGCGGCCAATTCCCGTTTCGGTTTCAAGGGCGTCGGCATTATCCTGTCGGCTCCGGACCGGTCCGCGTTGCAAAAAAAACTGCAGCGGGCCGGGGCGCGATATCTGATCGATAATTTTGACGAATTGGAAGAAATCGTCCGGGACATGAGTTGAAAAATTAGAACAATTAAAAAACGGATGGCTTCCCCGATCAAACCTGCAAACAGTCTTCCTGCAATATCTTGTCCAGCGCCGTGACGACTTCATCCGCATTTTTTTCTGAAAATACGAGCGGGGGTTTCATTTTTAGAACATTTTCCAGCGGCCCGTCGGTGCTGATGAGAATCCCGTGGTCCCGCAAGCGGTTGACGATATAATCCGCATGCTCGGTGGCCGGTGCCAGGGTCTCGCGGTCCAGCACCAGCTCCACGCCGGCATAAAGACCCAGGCCGCGCACATCCCCTATCAAGGGATATTTGTCCATCAATTCCCTGAGGCCGGCCAGCAGGCGGTTGCCGGTGCGGCCGGCATTTTCCTGCAGCCCCTCATCTTCAATGACGTCCATCACCGCCATGCCGATGGCGCAGGACACCGGATTGCCGCCGAAGGTGTTGAAGTATTCCATGCCGTTGTCAAAGGCATCGGCAATCTCGCTGGTGGTGATGACGGCCGCCAGCGGATGACCGTTGCCCATGGGTTTTCCCAGGGTCACGATGTCCGGTACGACGTTCTGGGTCTCAAAGGCCCACAAATGACTTCCCACGCGTCCGAATCCGACCTGGACCTCATCCACGATGCACACCCCCCCGGCGGCTCGCACATGGCTGAACGCCCGGGCCAGGTAATTTTCAGGAAGTACAATCTGCCCCCCGCATCCCAGCATGCTTTCGCAGATAAATGCGGCCGGCGCCGCCCCCCGGTGCTGGACTTGCTGAACAGCCTGCCGGACATATTCGGCGTAGCGGACCCCCACGTCGCTTGCCGAGCCTTTATGGGGACCGCGGTAGCCGTCGGGCATCATGACCTTGGACACCCAGTCGGGGGTTCCCCGTCCTCCCGGGCCGTCATGTTTATAAGGGCTGATATCGATCAGCGTGCCGGTGTTGCCGTGATAGGCGCCGTCAACGGTGATCACCGCCTGCTGCCCGGTATAGGTGCGCGCCAGGCGCAGGGCCAATTCATTGGCCTCGCTGCCGGTACACACGAAATAGCAGATGTTCAAAGGATCCGGAAACTTGGACAGCAGCCGTTCGGCATAGGCGATGATGTTGTCGTGAAGGTAGCGGGTGTTCGTGTTGAGCACGGCCATCTGCAGCTGGCCGGCGGCCACCACCCGGGGATGACAATGGCCCACGTGGCAGACATTGTTCACCCCGTCCAGGAAGGCGTGACCGTCCTCGGAATACAGATACTGCCCCCTGCCCCGGACAATTTTCAGGGGCTCCTGGTAGGCAATACTGAGATTGCGGCCCAGCTTCTGCCGACGCACGGTTAGAAGTTGCGCCGGGCTGCGCCCCGGCTCCGGAAAACAGCTACCGGCAATGCCCACAATCAGGTTGGGATCCGGGCAGATACTGAGCCAGATATCACGCTGGCTCGGCCGGGCCGCCCCCGGAAAATTGCCATGCGCGCCGAACAGGTCGACGATGATCTGGAAATGCACGTGAGGCGGCCATCCGCCATTGACGGATGTCTCGCCGATGCGGCCGATGCGCTGCCCCCTCGCCACCGGCCGGCCGACTTTCAGCCCGTCCAACGAGTCCAGGCTCAGGTGCCCGTAAAGGGTGTAAAACCGCTGCCCGTCTCCGGTCTGATGTTCAAGGATAATGGTCGGACCGTAATCCAGGGCCATGTTATTGTTTTGATAGCTGTGCACCCTGCCGTCCAGCGGCGCATAAACCGGGCTGCGGCCCGGCAGGTAAAGATCCAGTCCCAGATGGACGCAGCGCGATTCAGGCAATTCATCGCTGGCAACCGCAAACTGGCCGGTGGTGTAAATCAAGCGTGCCTCGTTATAGCGCCCGACGGCCACCGGGGCATTGGCCTTGCGCATCTGCTCAACTATCTTGCGCGTCAGCGCCGGGGTGTCGGCGCCGGCTCCGTCAGCTCCCAGCCACAGGCTGCCCACCCCGAAATCCAGGACCAGCGGGTGGGAATCGCGCAGATTGCCGTCCACGATGCCGGTGAATTGGGAAGCATTGGATCTCAGCCAATCGACGATGCCGGGGGTTTGAGGTACCGGGCACAACCCGCAGGCCTGGCGAAAAGTATAGTACGCCAGTCTGGGGTGGATATCCGCCAGTTTGGCCAGCAGATTCCAGGCCGGTTTTTCGGAAATGCGCAGGTACTCGTTGCCGGGTTCGTGATGAGACTGGCCCGCGCTGTGGCAGACACTCATACAAAGACGCATGCAGATCAGATCAAACAGGACCGCCAGCTCCTCTTTACTCAGCACAAAGCACTGGTGGTATCCCGACACGACATGTCCCGCTGCGGCCAGCGGATCGGCCTTGTCCAGCATCGCATAGGCGCAGGCAATGGCGACTTCACAGACGGTGCGGGTGTAAACCATGTCGCCGAAATCAATGATTCCGGTCACCCGGTTATGCCAGCGGCCCTCGGGAGCCACCAGCACGTTATAGTCATTGGCATCGTTATGGATGACGCCGGAGCGCAGCCGGGGCAGCCGGGCTTGGCTTTCGGTCTGAAAACGCCGCAGCAGGTTTTCAACCAGCCGGCGGTGGTGCGGCAGCTCGATATAACCGATATTTTCCTTTATCACCCGACCGGCGTTGTTCAGGTCCCAGTGAAAATCGCGGTGGGTGGCCGGGTGGTCAAAATCCTGCAGCGCCCGGTCGAGATCGCCGCAAAACCGCCCCAGGCTGGCCAGCAAATCGGCATCATGAGGCCTGACAAGCGCCAGGGGCTTTCCGGGCAGATAGGTCAGCAGCCGGACAAAATGCCGTGCCCCGTCAGCACCCGCTACCGAAGCGATCAGATCACCTTTGCGGGTGGGCACCACTTCGGGAACCACCGGTGTACTGCCGGCAAACAGGTTCCGCCTGCCGGCGATATGCATCATGGCCTGATTCTGAAAATCGAGAACCTGCCTGCTTTCGGTGGAATTGGCGACTTTAAGGACATAGGCCCGTCCGTCTGCAGCGGTCAGGTGAAAATTCTGATCCCGTTCACTGGGCAGCTGTCTGGCAGCGACCTTAAGGCCGAACAAATCCTGGACAATCCGAATCGCGTCTATCGTGTTAAATCCGGGGGCATGCTCAACGACAGATGCCATGGTTTGCAGTGTCCTCTCAGGCTTCTGGCGGGGCTAAAATAATTATTTTAATCGTCCCTGCGGACTTTTTCAAGCCAAGGGAAAATTTTTCGAGTCCAGCATTTCAAAGCAACGCTCCCAGCACGAGATAGAACTGTTTACCGGCGGCCTACCAGCGCCACTGCTTTAGACACAATGGC
>JAOZPY010000153.1 GCA_029932495.1 Desulfobacterales bacterium | reverse complement strand
CCAGACTGAAATATCCGGGTTTACAGGGCGATACTGCTTGACATTTCAGGCGTTTTATAAAATAATTGATATAGTTACATGTCATCAATATTTGGACTACCACTCGTTTCTGCTATTTCCATTGCAGTGGAGAAAAAATTTTGGCAAAACGTGATGCGCTATCATCGACCGAGCGGCTGCTTGATCTGATCCGCGATGACCGCAAACCGGAATATTCTACCCCGGCGGTGACCAGTCGCCAATCATTCGGCCAGCGTTTCAAAAACGTGTTCAACAACCCGGTGTCCTTTAAAAAAGCGATTTCAGTGGGGGTGGACCTGGGCCATGATGATCTGAAACTGGTTAAAATCAACCGTCTTTCCGATCACAAAATCGAACTGCTCGATTATGTCCGCATCCCCTTTGATCCGGAAATCCCCAGAGACAGCGCCCGTTTCCCCCAGTTTTTAAGACAACACCTGGCGCGTTTTTGTGACCATTCAAAAAATATCGGACTGTGGTGCACCATTCCGTCGGCACGGGTGGAGACCCGCCAGATCCGAATTCCAAAAGTCGGCCAGAAACAAATCGCCAATTCCGTTTACTGGACCTACCAGCGCATCTCCTCGTTTAACGACAAGGAAAAGCTCTTTGACTTCGAGCTGCTGGGCGAAACCGAAGAGGACGGCAAGCCGAAAATCGATGTCATGGCCTACACGGCCCCCCGGGAGGAAATTAAAGACCTCAAGGATCTTTTCAGCAAGGCCGGCTGCCCGCTGACCGGCATTTCCATCGTACCGTTTGCGTTTCAAAGCCTTTTGAGGTCCGGACGCCTTGAGACCGACGAAGCCCACGTTTCCAGTCTTTACATCGGACGGGACTGGTCGCGGATTGACATCTTTTCCGAAGGCAACCTGATGCTGTCGCGCGGTATTAAAGCCGGCATTAAAACCATGATCGAGGCATTGCGCGCCGAGATCGAGGGCAACCTGTTCGAGCTTTCCATCGCGAAATCTCCCTCCAAAGACTCCGCCCGCATCCGTTCGATCAAAAAGAAACTGAAATACGAACTCGACCAGGCCCACCAGCTTTTTTTCGGTGTGATTCACGACAGCCCGCCCCAACCGCTCGACGAAAGGCAGCGACTGCTTAAAGAAGACAAGATATTTAAAATGATCTCACCGGCCCTGGAACGGCTGGTGCGCCAGGTGGAGCGCACCTTGAGACATTTTTCCCTGCACTTTGACAACGCCCGGGTCGGCAAAATATACATTTCCAGCGGCGTCAACCTGCATCCGCATATTGTGAACTACATCGGCGAAGAACTGGGCATTCCCACCGAAGCCGTCAACCCTTTCGCCGAAAGCCCTAATTTTGTATCCCTGTCTCCGAGCCCTGAAAACATTTCAGAACAAAGCTCCTACGCGCCGGCAATGGGCATGGCGCTTTCGAACAATACGATCACCCCCAATTTTTTATTTACATACAAGGACAAACAAAAGGCGGCCCGCAGCCAGCGCGTTAACCGGGCTGTTTTCGGCGGTTTTCTGCTGCTGATGGCCGTTTGCGTGGGGATCTCATTTTGGCAGGAAAACACCAACGCTGAAAAAGAATACCAGATGACCCGCCTGCAGCAGCAGCTCAATGCTTTTACCGTACGCATTGACAAGAATTTAATCCTGAAGCTGGTGGCGGAAAGCCGTGCCAACAATCGGGGGATTAAAAAACTTGGCGAAAAATATCTTGGGCTGGCCGTTATCAGTGAACTTGCGGACTTGACCCCGGCCAACATCCGCCTGCTCGACATGTCAGCCCGGCTGGCCAAACAACCCGGCAAGAAAAAAAGCAAGGCTAAAAAAACCCTGATCATCGAAGGCATCGTCCGGGGCGACCGACTGACCATGGAGTCCACACTGGCCGCTTACATAATGGATTTAAAAAACTCACCGCTGTTTGGAAACCCGAAAATTAATAAAAAGTCCTATGTGAATTTTGAAGACAAACCGGCGTTGAAATTTACAGCACGCCTGGATATCGTGTAGCATGAGAAAAATATTGTCCATTTTGCCGACCCAGAGCATCGTCTACTTCTTGATATGCGGTGCGGGGATAGTGGCTTTCATCTTTTTAATCCTCATACCGTCCCAGAGAACCTCGGCTGAACTGGACAGGGGTATCGAAAAACTGCGCAACCAGATTGAAGAACAACGTATTCTCAAGCCGGTGTTTGACACGCTTTTAAAACAGGTCAAAGACAAAAACCCGACCGCCCTGCCGGCAACCCGCAAAGTGAAGCTGGCGCGCGGTGAAATTGAAAAGGTGACCCAGCAACTGCAGGAAATGGCCCGACGCCATGATCTCAAGCTCAACGAGTTGGAAACCGACGTCAATTCGGCTATCGGCAAAAGCGGATTTTTGCAGATGCGCATTGATGCGACCGGGGAGTTTATGAAACTGCGCGATTTTATCATTGATCTTGGGACCATCCCGTCGCTGGAATGCATCGAGGATATTGAAGTACGCGCCATTGAATCTTCCAGGCAGTTCAAACTGAAAATCTGGCTGGCACAGGAGTAAAAGAAGTGCCTAAAATGCCTGAAGTTAAGGAAATAGGCCGTTTTTATTGCAATAGCAAAACGAAATTTTAATTTGAATAGAACTAAAAAAAGACTGAAAACAGGCTGATGACAAGAAGAGAAAAAATAATTGTCGGTGCCATGGTGCTGGCGGTGCTATATGCGGTCTATATCCTGTTTCTTGCTGCGCCGCGCAATCCGAAACCCTTCGCCAAGCCCGGGGGGAATGCACAACAATTGGAATCACTTAATGCGTTTATCACCAAAGTTGCCGAAAAATCAAAAACCCGCCTCAGCAAGAAAGAGGCCTATATTCTGAAAAAAGCCCAGGAGAAATGGGCCCAGGACCCTCTGGCCAAGCTGCGGGACGGCAAGCTCGCACAGCAGAGAAAAGCCAAACCCCAGGTACTGAAAGGCAAAATTCAGTACTCTGGATTTCTGCAGATGGGCACCCGGCGGCTGGCGATCATCAACGGCATGGAATACGAAAATGGGGACAAGCTGGAGCCCGGGGGATATGTAATCGGAAGCATTCATCCCAATCACGTCGTGCTCATCACCCTGGACGGCAGCCGGCGAAAATTTATCCTCCCACTGGAAGAAATGCAATAGGATTGATGACTTATGAATACAGATCGGCATAGATATAAAATTTTACTGGGGCTCTTCTGTCTGTTTCTGGCGATTGCCTGGATCGGCGCCTGTTCACCTAAAAAGGATCTGCAAAGCGTCAAGGATCCATTCTACGATCAATGGCGGGTCAAAGCCGAAGAGTCCAAAGGCAACTCGGCAGTCGAACCGCCCCCCATCGAGGAAGAGCCTTTTGTTATCGAATCAAAGGAAGAGAGGGCGGCCCAAAAGGCGGCGCCAAAAGCCACCCGACCGCTGCCCACCCTTCCGATCAGCATGAAAATGAACAATGTCGACGTTTCCGTTCTGCTGCGCGCACTGGCCCGGGCGGCCAACCAGAATATTATTCTCAATGAGAAAGTCGTGGGCAAAATCAACATCAACATTCACCAGGCACCCTGGAACGAAGTATTTGAAAGCATCCTGCGAACCCAGGGCCTGAGCTATGCGTGGGAAGGCGATATCCTGCGTATCATGACCGCCCAGGACATGGAAACCGATCTGAGAAACAAGGCCCGCAAAAAAGAACTCAATCTGGTGCAGGCGCCGTTGACCCGGATTGTATCCGTCAAATACACCGAGGCCGTGGACCTGAAGAAAAACCTTGAAAAATTCATCAGTGTGGGCCGGGGGGGGCAAAAAACCGGCTCCATCATGGTCGACGCGCACACCAATTCGCTGATCGTACAGGCACTGACCAACGACATGCAGCGCATCCTGGCGGTGATTAAAAAATTGGATCGCCCAACCCCCCAGGTGTTGATCGAAGCGCATATCGTCGAGGCCAGCAAGGACGTGGCCCGGGAACTGGGGGTGCAGTGGGGCGGCGCCTACAAGGGCAAAAGCGGGGATAAAACCTTCGGCATTGGCGGCAGCGGCGTGGGCAACCAGAGCCAGTCGATCGGCACCCCGGTGGATATTACCTCCGGATCGGTGGTTGACCTGCCGGCAGCAGGCCTGGCCGGCTTTAACCCCGCAACGCTGGGAATCCTCTACCAGCGGGTAGGTGAATATCTCCTGTCCGCCCAGCTTTCGGCCCTCCAGGACCAGGGAAAACTCAATATCCTGTCAAGTCCTTCCATCACCACGCTGGACAACCAGACCGCGTTGATTGAAAGCGGCTCGGATATTCCTTTTCAGACGGTGGAAGACGGTGAGGTGAAAATCGAGTATAAAAAGGCTGTGTTGAGCCTGCGGGTCACCCCCCACGTAATTGACGGTAAGACCTTGAAAATGTCTATCAAGGTGCACAAGGATGAGCCGGATTTTTCCAAGACCGTGCTGGGCAACCCGACGATCGTCACCAAAAACGCCCAGACCAATGTCATCCAAAACGATGGGCAGACGGTGGTCATCGGCGGATTGAGCAAAGAAAAATCAACCCGCAACCAGACCGGAACCCCCTGGATGGAGGATATTCCCGGGCTGGGATACCTGTTCAAACGCAAGGGCAGCAAAGATGAAATGGAAGATCTGCTGATCTTTATCACCCCGCATATCCTGAGGCCCAGGGCTCAGGGAGTAAAAAAGTAAGGGTCGCAAAAACCAGAGCCAACACGCCATGGATTACTTCAGCATTCTTGACCTGGCCCGGGAGCCTTTTTCCAACTCCCCGGACCCCGATTTTTTTTTCCATTCCCGGCAGCACCAGGACTGCCTGCAGAAGCTGGAACTGTCACTGCTGCTGCGCCGGGGGCTGAATGTGGTTATCGGGGATGTCGGCACCGGAAAAACCACCCTGTGCCGCCAGCTGATCCGGCGCTTCGCCGGCAAGCAAGATGTTGAAACCCACCTGGTACTGGATCCCTATTTTCTCAACGCGTCTGAATTTCTTGCCACCGTGACCAAGATGTTCTGCGGTAAAAAACCGGCCCCGGGAAGCCTTGACTGGCAGGTCAAGGAACACATCAAGCAGCACCTGTTCCGCAAGGGGGTGGATGACCACAAGACCGTCGTTCTGATCATCGATGAGGGCCAGAAAATACCGGCGTTTTGTCTGGAAATTTTGCGGGAATTTTTAAACTACGAAACCAATGAATTCAAACTGCTGCAGATTGTTATCTTTGCCCAGAAAGAGTTTGAAGCCACCATCCGCAAATATCCGAATTTCGCTGACCGCATCAACCTGTATCATCAGCTCAAGCCGCTGAGCTTTCGCGACACACGCCTGATGATCAAATACCGTCTGGAAAAATCCAGCAACTCACCCAAAACGCTGAACCTGTTCACCCGCCCGGCGCTGTGGGCCGTATACCGTATTACCAGCGGATATCCCCGCAAAATCATCAACCTGTGCCACCAGAGCATCCTGTCGATGATTATCCAGAATCGCTCCAAATGCGGCTATTTTCTGGTGCGCACCTGCGCCCGCCGGGTTTTTACCGAGAAGACGGGCGGCTGGAAAAAAGCAGCCGCATTCGGTCTGCTGGCCACGGTCACAGCCGCTATCCTGGTGTTGCTGGTGGTGCCGTCCAGCCGTCTGGGCACTTTCCCCGGCTGGGTAATTAAAAAGGCTCAAAGCGCATTTGTCCAGGATCCGGCACCGGCCGAAACGTTCAAGGCGGTGGTGGCTGAAGTCGGACCTCCTGCTGTCCGGGCCGAGGTCAACCCCGAAGACTTGCCCGGCGAAAACGTGCCGCCAGAGGCTGACATGGCCCAGGCGCCAAAGCCAACACCTGCAACAGGTCCGGAAGCGCAACAACCCCTTAAGTCCGTGCAAGCCGATCCGACGCAGCAAAAAGCAGCGGCCGTCGCTGAAGTGGCATCCATTGATTTCCCGGCGCCCGAAACTGTCCGGCCGGAAGTGCCGCAGGCACAATCATCCCCGCTGTATACGGCCATCCTGGGCCGCATGACCCTGCAGCGTGATGAAACCCTTTCGCGCATCATCCAAAAGGTTTACGGCGGATTTAACTCCCGTTACTTTAAATCTTTTATCCTGGCCAATCCCGATATTGAAGACCCGGATCGGGTGGAAGTCGGCCAACGCATCTGGCTGCCCGCCATCCCGGCCCGCGTAACAGCTCCCGGCAAACCGATATGGTGGGTGAAAGTTGCCGAAACCGATTCGCTGGAAAGCGCCTTTAACATCCTGCGGCGCTATCCCGACAGCATCCCGCCCCTGCGCCTGGTGCCGTACTGGATCCCGCAAACCGGCATGAAATTCGCCGTGGTGCTCAAACAGCTTTACAAGGACAAAGCCGCCGCCGCCGACCAGATGGAATTGTTGCCGGCAGAACTTTCCAGCGATGCCATGTTAGCATCGCTGTGGGATGAAGACGCGGTCTATTTTGCAGACCCTTTTTTTGGACGTAGACCATGACAATGCGCATAGCGCATAATCGACCGTGGTTAATTGTTTGGAGTCCGTGGAGGGGCAATGAACAACAACAAAATAAGAGATAAAAATTGAAAGCACGAAAAAAACTCGGCGAAATACTGGTGGA